>JAIBAQ010000135.1 GCA_019695095.1 Candidatus Hydrogenedentota bacterium | reverse complement strand
ATCGACGCGGCATTTGTCCGAATTAAGGGAACCGGGAGCAGCATTCGACTTAAGTTGATCGCCTTCGCCACCACCCCGTACACGGCCTCAATCAGGGAAAGGCTGTTATCGCCCAAACTTGACACCCGCGAGATTCGGCGCCTCCACACGGAGTTGTCCGAATTGGCCGCCGATGCTGTGCGAAGCGTCGTTGAGCAGGCGGGGGAGAAGGACTCTCCTCCGGATTTCGTGGCCATGCACGGTCACACGTTAGCGCATATTCCCCCGGAGAAAGGCCGATCCGAATACGGTACCCTGCAGATTGGGGATCCCGCTGTCCTGGCCCAACGGCTTAACTTGCCTGTAGTGTGCGACTTCCGCCCACGCGACATGGCTGCGGGTGGCCAGGGTGCACCCTTGGTTCCGTATGCGGACTGGATCCTCTTTCACCAAAAGGAAAAACCCGTCCTCTGTCTGAATATCGGGGGTATTGCCAACGTGACCGTCGTGACTCCCAAGCTGGAGGATGTCTTTGCATTCGATACCGGTCCCGGCAACATGCCGATCGACGGGGCCATGAGGGTGTTGTCTCGCGGAAAACACCGCATGGATGAGCACGGCTCGACGGCCGCTCACGGCGATCCCATTCAGTCGCTGTACGACACCCTCGTCGACCATCCGTACTTCAAGAAGCTCCCGCCTAAATCCACCGGGCGTGAGCTGTTCGCCGTGGAGGAGTACCTTCCCCAGGGGTTCGAGCACAATAAGGATTGGGCTCCTGAGGATGTCATCGCAACCGTGACCAAGGCCGTTGCCTTCACGATCATAGACGGTATCCAGCGTTTTGTGTTGCCGCTTCACGCGCCGGAACAACTGGTCGTGAGCGGGGGAGGTGCTCATAATCGTACTATTCGCAAGTACTTACGCGAGGCGTTTCCCTCCATTCCCCTCCGAACCAGCGACGAAGTGGGGCTCCCCGGAGACGCCCGCGAAGCCATCGCGTTTGCCATTCTCGGCAACGAAGCCGTGATGAATACCCCCGCCAACGTGCCCTCCGCGACCGGAGCGGCTCATCCCGTCGTCTTGGGCAAAATTGTCCTTCCCTGACAAACCCTTCAGTTTGGCGTATTCCCTAACCCACGGTATAATTAGGTGGGGAAGGGTTCTGTAATCATACTATCCATAGGTATTTGCCCTCCCCAAAGGGAAGGAAACGGACTCATGGAATTTATCAATACGAGCGCCATGCTCAAACCTGGAGACATTAAGACGTCTTCAAAGATTTACATGCTTTGGATGACTAGGTTTAAGGGCTACACCGTCCGCCAAGTGATTCAACACCCCAAGAAATACTCGCTTGGCCGTCTTATCTACGAGAAGACCTGGGTGCTAACGCCTTCTTGACCAATGCCATGTGAAGTAGACGTCTGCTTCACCCCTCGTCGGGCGTGAAGAATCGCCGCTCCCATTCAACGTGCAAGTGCGATATCTCCAAGTGGACGACCGCAGCAAGCCATGTATCACACATACATTACATGCCTGAGCAGTTGCATCCACCAATAGAATGGCGGGGTCCTTTGGGAACCCGATAGGTTCCCCGTGCCCATTCTTCTTCGTCTGTCACGCCATCGTGATCTATGTCAGACTCAAGATCGCGGACGGGGAGGAGCAGGGCACTGTCGAATTCTCTGCTCATATGGATGCGGTTATTGGCCACCCGGAGCTTTCCTTCTATCGGAAAATCGTCGCCGGTATTGGGGTTCTTCTCGAACCGTGGGTAGTTGCTGCTGGTTATTTGCAGACCGATTCGGTGGCCTTTGTTGAAAATCCAACTGGTGGTGCCCAGTTCAAAAGTCACCTCCACGACCTTGCCCGGGGTCATCGGTTTCGCTGGCTTGGAGAAACTCTTGCGGAACTTCAAGCGCCGGATGCTGTCCATGATGAGCACTTCCCGGTCATCACCCGCAGGGTAGACATCAATCAATTTGGCAACAAAGTCTGTGTCCGGAGCATCCGTGGATACAAAGAGCCGAATTCGGGCCGCGCCCGTGATTTCGAGCGGTTCAGAAAGCACGGGACCCGTGAACGTAAGCACGTCCGCGCGACCGCTCACGGACCGTTGATCGAACGGGCCAGCCGGTATCGTCAGATTGGCTCCCCCCACGGTCGGGCACGGGTCGGCCGGGTCATACCTGAATTCTCTCACGACTTCATTCTTATCGAGCGTTTCCGTCACCAGGTTCTGGCCAGCCAGATAGTAGGCCTTCTCCCGTGGCGGAAACGGCGGCCAACGCGTCGCGCTGCGCCATTCCATCCCCGGCGCTTCCGGGTCCTTGTCATCGCCGATCACGTAGTACCAGACTCGCGGCGTGCCCCCGAGCGCCGAGCGCTCGCCTTTCAAATAGAAATCGAACAGGTTCATGCGCTCACGAGATATCTTGAGATCCTGCACGTTCGAAGGAAATGTGAAGGCCATGTCCTTCGGAAAATCGCCGTGCGCGTTCGGCTTCATGATGAGCAACTGCTTGCCGCGCGCCTCGCCCGCTCCGTCGTACTGCCTCGCGGTGTATCCCCGAAGCGTTCCATCTCTGAAGATGTCGTACCAGGAACCTACGAACAGCCCGGGGGTGTTGATTCGTCTCGCCCTCCGTGCGACATCCAGATTCTGCCAAAATCTGTCGTAGGTGGGGTGTGACCGAAGGAGTTCCCGCGCCTTCTTGCCATCCTCACCAAACAGCCCCAACCATGCGTCGTTCTGTTCGCGACGCCAAACGCCGCCCGGATAGGCCAGATCGAAGTAAAAGTCCGTGGCAGCCGCTTCGATACTCTGGCACGTCAACAGACGTGTCGATGCGCTCAATAAAGACTGCGTGTTCCCAGGCGCCGAATAGCCTGTGCCGCCAATCTTCCCGTTGCACCACGACTGCTCCAACAGCCATTTTACGGTGTCCGCTCCGTCGCGATTCGTGCCCCAGCCCTCGTCCAGGAATCCCGTGAATGTGCCTTGGCTACCGTCTGTCCCCCGCACACTTTGGATGACCACGGCATACCCCTGCGGCACATATTTCTTGGCTTCCCCGGCACCCGCCTGCCGCGGATACGGTGAACGAATGAGAATCACGGGATAGGGGGGAGTCCCGCCTTCGGGCAGATAGACATCCGTCTTGAGAAGCGTTCCATCGCGCATCGCAACGTCCAACGTTTCTGCGTGCAGCGCGAGCGGTATAAACAGGAAGCAGATAACCAGCGTGAAAGACAATGCGCGTCGTGGACGGTACATGTGAAGGACACTCCTCAAAATGGTCTGAACATTGCCACGCATCGTAGCAGAGGGAACCGAAGAAAGGAACCTATTGCACTGAAGCGCTACTCATCGCTAGCCGGATTTCTCGCAAACACACGCGAACCTAACTCGTAACCAAAGCACTTGCGCGACCCGCAACAGATTGTGAAGCACTCTTCCATGAACAGTGTGTGTTTGCGAAAAATCTTCATGGTGTAACCTCAACGTCTTGCACGTGAGCAATTTGCATCGGTGCTGACTTGCGCCGATGCAAATTGCGGGCTAGGATTCCACTTGTCAGTGGGGAGGATGTTAAGCGTGTCTGCGAAGCGTACCAGCCGATTTCGGCAGTTTGAAATTGGGTTGCTGCTTGCGCTGGCGACAGGGATGGTCAATTCATGCTCCATGCACGGGTCATCCATAATCGTCGTGCCTGCTTCTCTCAATTTCGGCAGGAACGACACGCTCCTCGAACTCAAGATCGCCTCCAAAGCTGACCACGCGATTGAAGTCAACGTCGACAGTCGCGAGCCTTGGCTCTCTATTTCTCCCGCAATGCTAGAAATCGTGCCAGGTCAAGAACCCATCCTCGTGTCAGTTCAGATTGCCAAGCATCTGATGAAGCCGGCCGGAAACGCCGGCGCCATTCGCGTGCAGGCTCGCGGCTTGGCTGGCATCGATATTCCCGTGACTGCCGACGTTATGATTGCCGCCGATTTCACCCGGGAGCCTGACCAAGTCGTACTGGGGCGTCCGATCTCCTTCAGGAACACAACACGGGCCGTGTCGGGCCTCAAGGGAACGCTGAAGTACCGGTGGGAATTCGGCGACGGAGTCGTCAGTACAGAGCAGAACCCTATTCACGCGTACCGGTCCCCTGGGGTGTACACAGTCAGTCTGGAGGTCCAGTCTGCCGAGTACTCCGACACCCGGAGCTGGGAGAAGTGCACTGAGGTTCTCCGCCCTCAAGGCCCCGTCGCCGACTTTTCCGCCTCAACGCGGACTCCGGTACCGGGCCAACCTGTCCAGTTCATCGATCTATCCATACCCGGCACCGGCACAATCAAGGAATGGCTTTGGGACTTCGGGGACGGCTCGCTCAGCTTCCTGCAGCGGCCGTCTCACGTCTACACCGCCGCCGCCGTTTACGACGTTTACCTCGCCGTGACGACATCGTACGGCACCGATACCGAGATTAAAATCGGTTACATCGATGGAAGGAAAACTCTGGATTCTGAACCACTGGAATCGGGCGAGACTCAGACTCCAGACGTAGCGCCGATATCGCCGCAACCGTAGCCGTCTCCCCACCCGCCAGATTCTCTTCCATGCCCACTTGGGCACCTCTCAACAGAAACAAAATGTTTCCTTTAGAAACACTAGTGTTTCTAATACGTTTCAACTATGACTTGGCAAACACTCACTTCCAGGCAGGTCGTCACGAGAGTATTTGATATATTGAGCGTTTTCGGGAGCGCAAACGCTTGTTAGCGATGCTCTTGCGTCTTCAGAATCGGCCGGATTCTCCACTCGGCGTTCTCGCCGAAACGCATCTGGGCTTGGCCGCGATAGCCAGCGTGGCCTGCGAATGTTCCCCCATAAACCGCGCGTACCGCATAGAACTGCGCAAGGACAATACATAGGCTCGCGGCGACTCCAAGGGTTAGCATACGCAAGAAATCGGATGCCGAATAGATGTCCTCTCCAGAGACGACCACCATGTCTTCGTCCTTGGGAGTAAGCAACACGAGCAGCGTAGCGAGTAATGCATTTATTACAATCACCCATTCTGTCAGAATACGTTGCTCTGTAAATCCGACCAACGCCCGTTCGAAGTTGGCTATTATGATCGTCCATAGCAAACCCAAATAGAGCAATTGTCCACGACCCAAGCTGGAATTGGGTATCAATGCCAGGGGGCGGCGTGTGTGGCCAATTAACAGCACCAGGATAACGACTGCAAAGAGAAGGTAAGTTATATTAAACCAAGCACTTGACGAGAATTGCAGGTTTTCGCCTAATCCGCCGATCAAGGGTACGCGCATCTGCTCAGGCACGACCTTTGCCTCATTTGCCCAGACCGTGACATTCTTGAAGACATTCACGTAAGGGATGAGGAGTATCACAAATGCCGCCGCCACCACGGACGTCCAGCGGCGCGGCACATAGTGGTCTTCATCGGGGTCAAAGAAGGATAGCCGAGTCGACAATAGCCCCATCGCCAGTGCGATGCCGAGGCCATTGATAAATCCGTAGCTTTGCTCCAAGAAACTGTGCCAGTTTGCGCCCTGCCAGAATACCCAGAACGGATCGCTTGCGGCATCTGGCGCGAGATTCGGGTTGCCCAGCGATACCATCATCAACTTCAACCACGCGGCCCCCGAGAAGCCAAGTCCACCGACAATACCACTCAGGATTCCCGTGTATGCCACAGGCCTTAAACCTTTTCGGAAACAATAGATAACTGCACCCAGGAAGACACCGGTGATACCGGCCCAATCGTCCCCGCGAGGTGGCGTCAGCCGAAGCCCTCCCCAATTCTCCAGCGCAAAGGCATCGGGAGAGATAGCCCCGCCAGACAGACTGGCAACCCCGGTGACCGCGATTCGAACTATCACGGGGCCGAGAACAGGCACGAGCAGGAAGACTGCAAACCAACCTAGCGCCATGTGAAGATAGAGGGACGCGCCAGACCGCCATTGGCCGAATAAGGCGAAATAGAGTGCGACTCCAATGAGCCCACCGACTGCCAGTCCCAAGTGAGCGTGAATATCCGAGAAAAACTGAGGCCAATTCGTCATCAGGGCGGCCGGTTCAAAGCGAGACGTATCCCCCTGATAAACAACGAGATAGCGGGCTAACTGCGGCGTTACGTGGAGCTGCTGCAATTGGCCGTCAGCCAACCATCCCAACCCACCCCCTAGCACTGGCAAGAGAATCAGGCAAGGGATTTCAAGCAGAGGCTTGGAAAACCCGCGTCTCAGCCTGTCCCAAAGGTCATATAGACAGATAGCAGCGAGTGCGCAAAGCGCCTGGAGCCAATCCGAGTCAAACCAGTAGAATGGGTTCTGATGCCGAAGTGCCGATTTGTCGAACTCACCGTCTCCCCACACCGCCGCTTTGTAGAACTTCGCAAGCGGTTCTTCGCCAAACTTCAGGATTGTCCAAATCGCGAAAATCCAGAGTAGGGGTTTGAGAAGTTCGTCGAGCCGTTTCCTGTCGGCCACAGCGGGTAGCGCGGTACCCGATCCGCCGAGACCTGCCCACAGGAAGCCGATCCAGAAAAGAGCGATGAAACCGTATAGCTGTGAAGGGGCGTGCCCGGAATGCGTGTAGCTGATGACTTGCATGTAGGAGATTGAGCCGCCGAACCCCCAACCCAAGGCTCCAAACATACCGAAGAAGACGACCCGCCTCCTCCAGTCTTCGCGGCCCGAAAGTATACAGACTGCGATGGCTGTCAGTGCACCGGGGATCATGGCGCCATACTCGTGACCGAAGTTCCCCCGGATTCCCCAACCGATGGACAGCGAAAGGGCGGCCAGCAGGAAGGTGCGCCAGCGCATCCCTGGTGCATGTATCGAACTCATAGATTCTCCATTCTGGTTTGCGCCGCCGCTAGCCGAAGCGTCACCTCCTCGGGGGCCAAGTCTCTCCCCTCAGAAAGACGTTCTGAATGACTCCCAGCATCTGGCTTGCACGTGCCGAGCTGGTGTGGTGCTCTCTAAGGTGCACCCTGCCTGCCTCTGCAATGGTACGGGCTTCATCGGTATGCGCGAGAAAGTACTGGAGTCTATCGGTCAGGTGCTCCAGGTCGTCGAAGTAGACTGCATGTCGACCATCTTCAAAGGGGTGAGGAATATGGATGGGCAAATGCTCGGACAACAGCATGCAACCGTGCGCGGGCAGTTCCCAATAACGAACTGTATCGAAGCCATAACCACACAAATTGAGTCCAATTTGCGCATTTCTGATGACTTCACTGTATTCTATTTGCGAATAACGACGATTGAAGTCCTGTCCAAGTAGCGCTTCCACGTGCTCGAGAATAGGCCGCCGTGAACCGTAAATCCGGTGACCCGCCCAGAAAAGGGGGTGTGTGCGGCTCACCGGCAGACTCTCGGGAATGCGGGACTCGGGATACCCGAAGGGAAGCGAGACGGTGTGCGGACCGTAGTCGTGGCAAAGCAACTTCTCCCGTTTGAAATACCCTTGCGCACTCGCAACCCCGAGAAAATCCAGGGTCTCCCTGAAGTTGTCCATGGGGTCGTCCTGCTGGTCTACGATGAAGAGGGGAACGCCGCATGCAGCCTGACAGACTCGCTGTGCCAGGCCTCTCGGCAGCGACCGGTCAAGGTCTCCAAACAACACCGCGTCGAATGCTCCATCCTGCAGAAGACGCACGACCTCCTGCTCCGAAATAGGTGCACCGCTTCGATTGAAGCAGCACGGGTAATCGGCGAGCTCAACAGGCGCCTCTCCGTGCAGAGTGGGCTTCCACGGAAAGTCAGTGACGTTTTGGTCGCCCAGAACGGCACACAGCCCGTCGAAGAGAATGTCCAATCCATAATGCGGACGCTGCGGGAGTATGAAGAGAAGACGGGGAAGGTGAGGCACGGTGGGTCGCCATACCGGTGGGTCCGGCTCATAGGGCAGGCTGACCTCGGCCTGGGCGAGTACCTCAATCCGTTGATTCACCTCGTCAATAGGCACTCGACTTTGGATCAGCTTGAGAACCCTGCATGCCGCTCCTGGATCGCCGATTCTTCTCCAGAACTCGGACTGGCAGATATAAGGCAGATGGAGGTCCGGCGCACAGGAAATCGCCTCAAAGAAATGGACTTGAGACTGGAAAAATCGCCGCAACCTGCCTGAGGGGTCTGCCGTGCGGTCCCAAGATAACAGGCACAACATCCGCTCTGCGGCGACCTGAGCCCGGACAGTCGGATTCTGAAGCAAGGCATCTGGAATCAGGTTGAGAATCTCGAACGAGCGAGCGGCATATCCCTGAGCGAAGAGGTCGCGCGCGTGGGTAAGCGGGTTGTACTCAGGGCGAACGGCAGTGATGACGAAGCCGCATGCACCTGCAGTAGCTTGCCCATTCTGGCCCTGCATCTCGAGTTCGCGAACCAAATAGGGGATGAGCCCTGCATCACCTATCCATTTGGCGGCCTCTTCGGCGGCCGCGGCATCCCCAGCGCCTGACGGTCCTGCCTGAATCCAAATCAGATAGCCCCGGTCCGCCATAATCGACTTCAGGGATTGGAGGGTACTCACAATGGCGTTGCCTCGAAACAACTCCGCATTGATAACAATTGCGTCCAACGGGGCGGCAACTTCTCCCACGGCATCGGGAGCGACAACCACGACGGACGCGGAGGCTCTCTGAGACAGGGTTCCGGCCAGTGCCGAGTCACCGCGATCGACGATCAGAATGCTTCGCGCCGCGTGGGGAATTAGCGAAGCCAATTCTCCAGACAGGGGCGATAAAGCAGAAGACAACTCCATTCCCATCTCCCGTATTCGTGGCCGGTGTGCAGTCGGCGGATACCCTAACACACTCGGTCGGCGCAAGGAAGGAATTCAACCCCGACCTGGACTGTTTGACACAAGAAGAATGCGATCGCCGGCCAGGTCGGACGCCAGGCAGACTGTGAAGTCCGCTTGACCTCTCGCGGTTCTTACCTACGGCGTTCATAGGCAAATCGGGAGAACACACTGTGTCAGAAATTCACTTGGTGCCGCTTGTTATGCGGTGGATGCACATACTTGCCGCGATTACCGCCGTTGGAGGAGTCACGTTTCTGCGGTTCGTGCTGATTCCCGCTGCGGAGCGCGTCCTGGACGACTCGGCCCACGCGAAACTTCGCGAGTCCGTCATCAAGCGCTGGCAGAAACTGGTGCACCTCTGCATCCTTCTATTCCTTGTCAGCGGGTTCTACAACTACCTGATGATTACGCGACACGACCATGCGGGACAGGCCCTCTATCATGCCTTGTTTGGGATCAAGTTCCTGCTGGCGCTTGGAGTGTTCGCGTTGGCCGTAGCGTTGACTTCGCTCAAGCAATGGTCCGCTGGTTTGCGCGCGAAATCAAAGACCTGGCTGGCCGTGCTTTTCATCATGGCCGTGGGAATTGTGCTCATTTCCAGCACGATGAAACAGTTGCCAAAAACGACTGTGCCCCCGATTGCGCCCGCCCCGGCCGCCAATACGTAGTCAGGGGGTTTCACGAGCGGGCAATTACGAGCGAACTCAGTCCGATTATCCAAGAAACATAATCACCTCCGGAACAGTGCCCCGGAGGTGATTCATTTCGTCTAGGTATTGGTACCGGACTGCGCAACCGCGATCACGGACCCCATTCATCCTCGGGCGTCTCTTCGATATCTTCAACGCCCTCGTCGGAATCAAGCACAAGATCTTCTGTGCCTTCCGCGACATCGGCATCGGCCTCAACGCCGGCGGTATCCAGATCCGGGGTCTCCAAAGCGGGCTCGAATTCCTCGTCTGCTTCCGCCTCAACTTCTTCGAATTCCTCGTCTCCGCTGATACCTTCTTCCAGCTCCGTTGCGGCCTCGATATCTTCGATATCCGGAACAAGGACTTCATCCTCGGACATAACCGACGGAGACAGAATTGCGGGCAGACGCCGCGCACCTTTTCTCAACGACGGCCGCTTAACCGCCCGGTCTTCAGACATGCCCATTCTGACGAGTTCAATATCGTCGTACACATCTTTGGGGCAGTTCTCGTCTTTTGGGCACTTGAATCCGAGCTTCTCTGCGCCCCACTCGGTAAACCGGCGACCGCACTTCGGACATGTGTACTTCACCGCCATCGCGGATATCCCTTTCTTTATCTAACTAGAATATATACTGGAAAGGCTCGAACCGCCAATCCAAGGCGGCGGATTATAACAAATGGTGTTGCCCAAGGGAAGTGAACTGTTTGCGATGATCCCAGTGCGTCATCTTGGTGTCCCAACGAGCGAGAGAACCGGAAAACTGCCGGATGCGACAACAAAGAAATACGGCACGACACAAGGTGTGAACCTCGTCTCGTGCCGTACAATTGACAGCCTTCTTCAGATCGCCCGGTACCCGTGCGAACGACGGTAGCGCACTGCGTATAGGCCAACTGCCAGCGCCAAACTGACCACCGCCAACGTGCTGCATGCCACGATCGTTGTGAGCAACAAGGCATGAGACTTCATCAAGACCATGATGATCTGCGTGAAGTAACCCATACCGCCTGGCAAGATTCCGCCAAGCCACGCCACGAAGAACGAGAAGAAGGGAACTGCAAACAGGGATGCGCCCAACGCCATAAACACCAAGACGCTCGCCGCAAACCGGAATTGCCGCCCGCGCTGCTCGGCATCCTCCATGGCAGTCCCTTGAACGCGCTCCAGGACACGCAAATGGAACTCTGCCGGTACCGTCCGTAACGGCTCGGATTTCAGCGCATCCTCGATCACTTCGTCCAAGTCACGCATACGTGTCGGATTCATGTACTTTTATCTCCTTCTCGACTATTTTCCGCAATTGGAGCCGGGCGCGATGCATCCATGTCTTCAGGGTACCCATCGGGATATTCATGGTCTCCGCTATTTCCTCGTAGGGGACCTCCTGAAGGTAATACAACGTCATGATGGCTGCGTACCGCTCGGGCAACTTCGTCACGCACCGGCGAATCAACTCCGGCAAGTCCGAGGTTTCCTCGGGATCCTTCGCGGCGTCCGCAACCGTATCGAGCGTCAGTTCGACTTCCGCTCGACGTTTCCTTCGATTCAACTCCGTTAGACAGACACTGCACGTTACTCGGTACAGCCACGTCGAAAAGCTGCAATCGCCTCTAAACCCGTTCAGCAGCCGATACGCTTTGACGAAGGCTTCCTGAGCCATGTCTTCCGCCATGGCGGGGTCCCGCATGAACCGGTATGCCAAGTTGTAGACTACCCGTTCGTGACGGCGGACTAACTCCGAAAATGCCTCGGTATCGCCTGTCTTGGTCCGAGCGACCAGAGCCAGATCGTTGTCTTCGGTCATGGTTCCGTTGTGCGTGCTGGGCCACACGGCTGTACTTGGTGTTAACACAGAGCCACCCGTACTTGGGAGTATCCGAAACACCGAGAGACTCGCCCACAAGCGAACTCCGCGCGGCGATGATTGGCCCGTTGGCCATGCCCCGCCCATGAAGCGTCACTTGCCTTCAATGTACCCATCAGTAGACGGTCAATCAACCGCCCGTCTCCTTCGCATTGGGAACCTTACCCAGACTAAAGCCTCTGGACATCTATTGTTATGACTCCCAGACGCGGCACGTGGTTTCACCTTCGGTATGAGGAGGGCTGAGAAGAGGGTAGGGAAGGGATTCTGAAACCTCCAGGAAGGGCCCGGAGTCCAATAATCAGAAGGACGGGACAGGTCAAGTTAGATGTCCTTCCAGAGTGTACCGCATGGTATACTTGAAATCGAAGTTGGTGTCTCCTCTACTCAGTTGAACCGTTGCTCTTTCGGCGGGGCGCTTCTAGAAGGGCCAATTCCAGCGTAAAAGAAAACCTCCTTTTCTTGTACTCTCTGCGAGGCGCCCCGCCGAACCCTTCGCGCTTCATCTGCAATTCGGTTCGCACTTCCCCAAAATCCCCTTTAAAATGCCTCTCACTCGTTTTCCAAGTCACATTGCCACAGTCCGCAATTTGCAGCGGCGCGATTGAGCGCCGACGCAAATTGCTCGCGTGCAAGACGTTGAGGTTTTTCCATGAGGATTTCTCGCGAACACACTCTGCTTTCGGAGAACCGCTTTGTCTTTCGTCGCAAGTCTCGCAAACACACTGGTTGCGAGAGAGGTTCAAGTGTGTTCGTGAGAAATCCGGGTTAGCCATTTGAAGGGAATTGAGCATTGCGTGGCGCTGAAAACCTACGCTCGAGGATTGCAACCCGTGGATGGGCGAAACAGGCGTTCGGCTCCCAATTGGAGGACAATAAGGAAACCCTCCAACGCGATGCTTAGGTTCAGCTTGGACTTTCCCCGCTGCCGCTCATAGAACACGATCGGCACGTCCTTTAGGCGAAACCCCTTGCGCCACGCGCGGAAACTGGTCTCGATCTGAAAGCAATAGCCATTCGACCGGATTTGCGACAGGTCAATTGCACGCAGGACTTCCAGCCGGTAGCACTTGAAACCACCCGTACTGTCCGTCAGCGGCAAACCCGTCACGATGCGGGCGTAGGTACTGGCCAACTTGCTGATAATAAGACGGCTCAAGGGCCAATTCACGACGCTGACCCCGTTCGTATATCGCGAGCCGACGGCCAAGTCTGCTTCCTTGACTGCCTCCAGCAACGAGGGGAGGAGGGAGGGGTCATGGCTGAAATCGGCGTCCATCTGAATGAAGCAGCGCGCGTCTGGCCAAAGTTGCATCGCGTGTTGATAGCCGGCTGCATAGGCAGCCCCCAGTCCCTGCTTTTCAGGACGATGCAGCACAGCCACTTTCTCGGGGCTCTCAGCGGCGAGTGTATCGGCAATCTCGCCGGTTCCATCCGGTGAGTTGTCGTCCACAACCAGGACCTTCACGTCCGGCAATACCTCGCGCACCCGCACAGTTAGGGGAGCCAGGTTCTCGCACTCGTTGTACGTCGGAATAACGACCACTACCCCCAGACCGGTATCCATACTCTGATCGTCTTCAAGAACCATTCATACTCCTTCAACCCTGCTGCGAATTGGTCCCAGGTTCACTTCCTCTCATGTAGATGACTGCAAACGGCGGACTCCCGCAAGTATGGTGTCGTGCACCAAGCGGTTGCTGCAAATGAGTACAGGCGGCATTTTCCGAATGGGCTTGTTGTACCTCAGTGCTTCATTGTTCGTGTCCGTCATCCTTCCGCCTGCTTCCTCAATAGCGATACTGGCCCACGCATAGTCGTGCTCGCCGGTACTTGGCGATGTCTGAACGACGCAACCTTCCGTCTCTCCCGTGATGACTCGAAAGACCTCCAGAGCGTTGTTCTTGATTACCTGGGGTGCCGTATTCAGCGATTGAAACGGACCCGGTTTACACGCAACTTTCGCTTGAGCGCCAGTCACAGGCGACACACGGACGCGCCGGCCATTAACGAAAGCCCCTTCACCACGCTTGCTAGCGAGAAGGATGTCCATCTTGGGGAAGTACGCTACGGACTCCTCGGCTATACCATCCACTACGAGCGCCGCAAGGACTCCGAACTCCGGTTTGCGCGCCGCGAAATAGGATGTGCCGTCGATGGGATCGATGATCCAGACCCGGCGCGATTCGGACCGCCTCGGGTCATCCTCAGTCTCCTCAGAAAGCAGACAATCCTCGGGATACCGTTGGCCAAGCTGTTCGCGCAGGAATCGATCCACCGCCAAATCCGCCGTTGTCACGGGCGAACCGTCGGGCTTGGTCTTCACTTCAAACGTGCCTTCAAAGAAATCCAGGGCAATTTGCCCGGCATGCCGCATTGTCTCAATCAACCACGCGTCCATTCGAAATCTCTCACTACCCGTATTGATAGAAGAAGGGGGACACTCTCGTTCCTCCTCCAATCAGAGGAATCGAAGGCGGAAAACAGGGGCAGACACGTCTCCGCTTCGCTGCGCTTGCGTCAGTCCCTGTTTTCGAGTGTCCCGCCCCTATAGTTTGGGGAAAACAGGGACAGACACGTCTCCGCTCCGCTACGCTTGTGTCAGTCCCTGTTTTCGAGTGTCCCGCCGCTATTGACTCTTCCTTGGGTCAACCAGTATGACGCCTTGACTGCAATTCACAACACTGGAGTCTGTAGGACTCACCCCTCCAATTTCCAGCCTTTACGATAGGACCGTTTCAGCAAAGCATCGGCCTCGGGACTGTTGGTGACCTTCCCAGCGGCCCCGTCGTACTCGATCTTCTTCCCTACGCGGTACGCGACCAGCCCAAGCAGCAGTTGTTCGATCATTGTACCGCTGTAGTCGAAATTGCAGGTCGTCTTCAGCGACCCCTTGCACGCATTGGTCCACTCTTTCTGGAAGTGCCCCAGCGGCGGGAAGACGGTCTCCTTCGTGCGCGGCTTGTACTGCGTCATGTCGGAGGCATCGCCTTCCGGGACCAGGATGCGGCTACCAAAATCGGTAATGAGATAGCCTTTCGAGCCTTTGAACATCGCCCCGTGATCGATTTCATTCAAGTTGATGTATTTCCGCGGCGATTCCGGCATCGAGCCACCCTGATGCCAGGTTACGCGGATCGCGGGCCGCCACGAATTCGCGGGATGCTCAAACGTTGCCATCAGCTTCACCGGCGTGACCTCGGGGTTAAACGGATCGCCGGTGGCTTCCGCGGATGTCGGCAGACCCGCATCGATAGCCGCCCACGCAAGGTCCATCGTATGGCTGCCCATGTCGCCCACCTGGCCGCTGCCGAAATCCCAATACATGTTCCAGGACAGGCAATTTGCGCCGGTCTGACCCGAGAAATAGGCGGGGTTATAGGGGTGGAATGGGGAAGGGCCAAGCCAAAGATCGTAGTGCAACGTCTTCGGTGGATTGCCTTCGGCGGGCAGATAACCCGGCTTCGGTATCTGACGGTTGCCCCAAGCGTGCACTTCCTGCAATTCACCCACCGCGCCGTCACGAATCAGTTCGCTCACGCGATTGAAATTCTCAATCGCGTGACGCTGCATTCCAACCTGCGTCGCCAACTTGTCCTTCTTCGCGAGATACTTCGCGCGGACCACGCGCGCCTCCTCGACGCTGTTCGCCAGCGGCTTCTCGCAATACACATGCAAATCCCGGTTCAACGCCCAATTCGATACAAATGCATGCGTGAAGTCAGTCGTGCAGCAAATGACCGCATCAAGGTCCTTCTGATCCAGGCATTTCCGCCAATCCACATACTTCTTTGCTTTGGGGAAAACCTCGGCGGCCATCGCGAGGTGATTCTCGTCCACATCGCACAATGCCACGACATTTTCATCCGCCAACGATTGATAATGGGCCGTTGCGCGCCCGTGCGCCCCGATCATCGCGATATTCAATTTGTTACTGGGCGCATTAGCCCCCAAAAACGTTCCGCTGGGGAGAATCAGCAATCCGGCGCCTGCCGCCGACGTGGACTTCAGAAACTCACGCCGCGACACCCCCCGGCCGCGATCGGTCGCATGAGAACTCGTATTGCTCGCTTTCTGCATGGTCAATCCATCCTGTTTCTGTTGATATACCCCGCCTCACCCAATACCCCGTCATCGATTTCCGTGCGCAATCGACTCTCAACGGCTACACAGACATGGCATTCTCCCGTCAGTGCCCGGCAATGTCAATATTCGGACCGGTCCGAATTCTCAGATAGCGGTTATCTTGACTGGAAAGTCCCATTTTCAACTCGGTGGCCCGGCAGGTTGCGTGAAGTGACAAGAAAATGGATCGAACTCCCCAGGTCTGCTACAATACCTACGTCCTCAATTCTACCTTGCGCGCCCGTAGCTCAGGGGATAGAGCATTTGCCTCCGGAGCAAAGGGTCGGACGTTCGAATCGTCTCGGGCGCGCCATTTCTTTTTATCTCCCGAACTCCACGCCACTCCGTTCAATTCGCCGGGGGAATCCAGTCAAGAATGCAGCGAAGGCGGGACTGACCCAAGCGAAATGCAGTGGAGACGGGTCTTTCCCTGGCCTTTGCCTCAACCGCGGCGTGCCGCTTCGATTGCCGCGATGTCGATCTTTTTCATGGTCATCATCGCATCGAACGCGCGCTTTGCCGCGGCGGGATCGGGATCTTTGAGCGCTTCTGTCAGTGCGATTGGGGTAATTTGCCAGTTCACACCCCATTTGTCCTTGCACCATCCGCACGCGCTCTCTTCGCCGCCGTTGTCGACGATGGCATTGTAGTAACGATCCGTTTCGGCTTGGTCTTCGGTTGCGACCTGAAACGAGAACGCCCAGTTGTGCTTGACCTCCGGTCCGCCGTTGAGTCCGAGGCATGGAATGCCTATCACGGTAAACTCGACCGTCAATACATCCCCTTTCTTGCCAGACGGAAAGTCTCCCGGGGCGCGGTACACCGCTCCCACGGAAGAATCGGGAAACGTGTTCGCATAAAATCGCGCCGCGTCTTCAGCGCCGCCGTCATACCAAAGGCAAATCGTGTTCTTTGCTGGTTTTGCCATGTCACCACTCCATCGTTTGAGTTACCCGAAGACGAAGACAGCGAATCGTTCGCTGTTGAAAAGCTCCGGATAGGCGGACAGCCCTGCGTCAATAGTAAGCAGTTGCCGCATCGCAGTCCAGAGTGTGGATATATGGCTGCCGACAGCACCGTCACCGCCATACTGCAAATAGGGGAGAGATGAGGGGGCCAAATCGTGGTCCCTAGATTTCCCCCTTTATCTCCCGTATTTTCAGGGCGGCATACTCTTCGATTGCTTGTTCGCTATAGCCGAATCTGCCGAGCACGCGGTGCATATGTTCACCGTAGAATGGATGCTTCACGGGTCGTACTCCCCATTGAGTGGAACGTTGATT
>JAIBAQ010000134.1 GCA_019695095.1 Candidatus Hydrogenedentota bacterium | reverse complement strand
CCCATGCGCGTGTGAGTGCCGCGCGAATCCCGGAACGCCGCGCGGTCCACTCATCCATCCCCGACACGGCAGGATGCGCCGCTATGC
Organism: Candidatus Hydrogenedentota bacterium; assembly: GCA_019695095.1. NCBI lineage: Bacteria > Pseudomonadati > Candidatus Hydrogenedentota > Candidatus Hydrogenedentota bacterium. The sequence continues at coordinate 16,775 of JAIBAQ010000134.1, read as the reverse complement.
GCGCGTCCGCCTGCTGACGGACGAACTCAAGGTATGCATTTGCCGGTTCCGCGAGCGCCGAGACTCCGAACGTGGCGAGCGCGCCGATGAGAATACATGCGTGGGCAATCTTCTCATATCGCAGTTGCACCCAGGGGATATGGCGCGAATCCCACTGAGTACGGATAGTCTTAGCATTGTGACGGACAAGTGATTGAGTCATGGGTTTGAATCGACCTCGCATGTGCAACAGGGAATCCAAGGTACTTTGCTCGCGCGATTATCACGAGTAGTCTTGACACCATCATGAGTCCTGCGTGAGGCATTTGGCAATGCGGCAGGTCTTTACGACGGTGAGGTGTGCTCGGATTCCGTTGAACCGAATTCACTGCGCCCGCGCCATTCCATGGGCTTGTTGGCGACGATCTGGGCGATGAGGGAGAGGGCGAACCACACTCGCAACAGGCCTGATATGGGATGGAGCCAAGGCACGACGGGATGAAAGTCCGCGATCCGTCCGACATCTTTGTATTCGCGGGCCTCGTCGACGTATAGGGCAAGTCCGGCTGCGGCGAGTAGCGTCATCAGCGGATCGAAGCGGCCCGCGACAAGTTGCGGAAGGATACCCGCGATCATCATGGGCAGGGCAATGATCGTGGTGCTGAGGCGCAGCGCCAGCATGGTGAGCGGAAGTTGCACACGGTTGTCAAAGAAGATGCGCATCTTGCGCAGGGTGTGCTGCTTGACCTCGCGATAACCGTGATAGAAGCGCACGCGCAAGAGATCAGGCGACCAAGCGAGGCCGACGCGGCGTCCAATTTGTTTTACGGCGGCCGCCATCAGAGAGTCTTCGGGATGCCACTGCCCAAGGGCCTTGTGGCCTCCGATTGCGCGGTAGCAGTCGAATCGCACGAGCATGAACGCGCCAATACCGATCGGAAAGGAGCGAGGATCGTTCAGAGTCTCGTAATCTGCGCCTTGAATCACGCCACGCCAACCGAGGGGAAGCAGGAACTGTTCGGCCCACGTATCCGTGGTCAGGCGCGGCAGGCACGTCAGGTAGTCCAGCTGATCGCGTTCGGCCACATTGACGGCCTGTTCGATGATTCCAGGTTCAAACGTCACGTCGGCATCGGCAAAGAGCAACCAGTGCCGGTCGTGAAGCGGCACGCCTTCGTCGCGCTCGATTTGGAGAAACGTCTGCCAAAGGGCGTTGGACTTGCCGAACCACCCTTCCGTGATGGGCGGATTGTGCACGACGTGGATGTTCGGGAAATCACGCTGAACCGCGTCGAGAAGGATGGAGGTTCGATCCGTGGAGTGATCGTTGACGAACCACAGATCCAGATTGGCATAGTTCAGAGCGGCAAGAGAACGCGCGGCCTCATCGATGTTCTTTTCCTCGTTGCGCGCAGGGATCAACACCGTGACATGCGGCCACTTGTCACGCGGGGGCGCAGGCGTGGCTCGCGAGAAACAGGGCAGCCCGGCGAGCGTACGGCGAAACGAGCGACGGCGCGCACTTCGGATACAAACAAAGACAATGATGTACACCCACACGGCGCACAAAGTCACCGGAAGCGGCTTGACACAAGCGACGATGAGGGAGGCAAAGATCGCCCACCAAAGCACAACCACCGATACGCTCGCACGTGCGCGCAGGGTTTGCGCCAAGGCGCGCATGTCGACGGCGACCGGCTCTGATCCGACCGAATTCCCTTCGCGTGAAGCTGCGTCGGTACTCACGGATCGGCTCAGTGTCGTATTGGCGCTATATGGTCTTGGTGGCGTTGGTAGGGAACTTCTTGCTGGTGCCGAGAAGACCCTTGCTTATATCGGCCATCTGAGGAGCGGGTACTTTGCCTATCAATTGAACATGCTTCATGTCTAATCCTCTATGGTTTTCCTGCATCGAGTGAATTGCCTAGACCGAACTGACGCTTCTGTGATGCACGGATTTCACGGGGTCCATGCTTTGAAGCCGAAATCGACTTGCAGACGACAAGAGCATAGACCGAACAGATTATTCGCTCACCAGTGAATTCATATTAGCATTCACTGCAGGGGCAGTCAATGGAGGTGCTGCGAGAATCGCACCGGTCACAGAGAGTGTGTGTTCCCGATGCTATTTTATGGATCGAAAATAGCGCCGGGTTACGATACCAGATGCCAGTTCACGCACTTCGATGGTCCACATGCCCGGAACGTCGTTGGGAGCCATGGCGCATTGCACGGTGAGCTTTGCGTCACGCGCGCCGTAGTAACCGCTGAACTCCGCGAGTCTTCCGTCGGGATCGCGGATCGTTAGCTTCAACGGGACGACGGCGTCGATTGGAGCGCCCGCGCTGTCTGTCACCAAGACTTCGATGACAAAAGGATCGCCTCGGTGTATCTCTTCCGGTGCATGGATTTGGACCTGTTCGATCGGGCGATCAGTGATGAGCCACAGTTTACCGCCACCGGGTTCGAGGTCGGCGGGAATTTGCAGGATGCCGCCTTCACTAGGTGTTGGCACGTTGCGGTGTTCGACGAGGTCGTAGACGTGTCCCGCGCGCCTGACCGTGACCACGCTCGATGCGGGTAGACCGTTCTCCATGACCAAGCCGTGTTGCCCTACGTAGCTGCCGAATTCGCGTCGGTCATTGATGGCAAAGACGTAGTCGGAGGTGCCGTACGTTCGGCGATAAGGCAGCACGTCCTGAATTGTAGAATCGCCGTAGCGCGAGTATCGCGCATCGAGTTGTTCGCGCAGGGAGCGTGCCCGCGCGAGCAGCGCCTCCTTGTCTTCATTCGCAGCTTTTGTACGCTCGTATGCAGGTAACAGTATGTCCGGCTGAATAGCGGGGCAGAGACGCTCGTCGCCGACAACAATTCCGCCGTTCTGCTTGAAGACGTGTATGCGGTCCACGATCGATTGCGGCAAAACATCGCAGTCCGCGAGCACCAGCACTCGGTATGCGTCGAGACCGTTCTTGAGAATCGTCTCTTCGTAGACAATCTCCGGTTGCAGGTGCGCGTAGAGCAGTACGTGATAGGCATCCCCAGCCCAGGAACCGCCCCATCCGTAGGTGCCTCGTCCGGCAAACACAGAAGACGTGAAGCTTTCCAGGAACGCGACATCCGATGGCGCGGCGGGGACCTGAAGAAGCGTAGGCCCTAGGGGGGCGATGACATCGTTGAGGAGCGTCTTCAGGGCGACGCGCGTTTCCGGATGCGTGTAGCGATAACTGGCGCTTCCATCGTTGGGAACAAGAGACTCCCAACCGTGGTACATGATGCCCTTGATGGGGCGCGCAATTTTGGTCCACAAGGCTTCGCGCAGATGCATGGGAGCGATGGTGATGTACTGAGCACCCGGGTCGCGGTCTTCCCAAGGAGAAGACGCGGAGTTGCCATCAGGCGCGGTGTCTGCGGGGGCGGTTTGCGAGCGATACCAAATAATCTGGGTCATCTTCATGACATCTTGTCCCGCAGGGCCGCCTTTTGCCATCGCAAACAGTTCATCCGTCGTCAGGCCGATTCGGATCGGGTCGGGATAGGTGTAAGTCCAGTGCGAGAGGTAATTGACGTTTCCGCCGCTTCCCCACAGTGGCGGTACACGCACAGCCGGGTCGAAAAAGGTCCAGAAATCGGAGCGTCCATTTGAGTGGAGGCCGTCGTTGATGGCCGAATGGAAACCGTTCCAGCCATCACCCGAACACCAGAACCAGCGGTAGAACTGCAAGATATCGTCGCCATCTGCAACGACGCGAGTCGCGGCGAAGTCTGGAATCATGGAATACGTCACGCCGCGTTTATTCTCAGCCGCGCTGGGAAATTCCTTTCCGGTTGCCGAGCGATACAGTGCTCGGTCGGCATCGTGAAAGCAGAGTTGCGTGCCATCGCGAACCTCGGTGTTGATCAGCGCGGCGCAGAACGCCGGAAACGCTCCATAGGTTTGCGCCACCGATGCGCCTACGTTGCGCCCGAACTCCGCTATTGGCGGCAGATTGCAGCACGCGTTAACGTCTTTGTACGGAGTCCCGTCCTGAGCCACGCGTAGCAGTTCAGGCTTGTTCTCCAACCAATGACCGACTCCCAACGAGATGACGACGCCAATATCGTCTACGAGAGCCTGATCGAGCATTCGCCTGCTTCGCGCGAGATCGTCCTCACTCACGGCAGGTACGGGCTGGCCCGCATCCCAAATCCGCTGGAAGTCACAACCCAAACCGAGGCAGTGTGTGAAGCCAATTTCCTTGAGGGCAGCGGTGCTCTGTGTGACCGATTCGATACCGCCGATACCCCACATGACTACAGGCATCCGGTAAGGCAGACGCCGCGGAACGAGATTCACAATAAACGACTGTGCGTTTACCCATGCATCCGTTCCTTCGCCTATTTGACACTGCACACGCACCGGATAATCATCGGGCCGCATGCGCGTATCGAATGCGTACTCGATGGCGTGGGACGCGCCCGCCGCGATTTCCGGCACGGAATATGTCTGATCCGGAACGCCCGGGACTTGGACTGTGGCGGTAACATTCGACAGACTTCCACGGGACATATTGGCCAATCGGAACTGAAGTTGCGGGGAAGGCTCCATGCGCACGTACGCGCTGCGCGTGTGATCGGCAAACACGTTCAGCGGGCGGAATTCTCGCGCACCTTCGGTGATTCGCACTTCGTCGATGCGGCCTGGGAAACCGTGGTAATAGCTGCCCACGCGATCGCCGATAGAAAGAAAGTGATCGCCTGGAAAGATGCTTCCGCGACCCGGTCTTGTCGACTCGCCCAGACTCCTGCCATCACAGAAGAACCGAACCGTCCCCGCGCCGTCGTAGGTGAATGCGATGTGCGACCAGGTGTCTTGCTTGAACGCGGCTTTCTCCGGCGCATACCACGTGTCTGAGTTCTCGCCAAAGCCCAGGCAAACTCGCATGCCGCGATGCCCGGACTTGTCGGGCCGTTCGAGAACCCATTGGTAGTCCGAATGGGCGACATACTTCTTGTCCACGATGAATGCTTCGTCGTAGGTTTCGAGCGCAGGCGAGGGGCACACCCACATCTCAATCGTGAATGCGCCACGAGGTGACAGCGACGGCGCATGTGCGACACGCATCCCGTGTCGCACATCTTCCACCGGCCAGCCCGGAAAGGACTCGATACAACCGCCAAACCGGCCATCGGTTCTTCGCGTTACGCCGTCCAAGCTGCCGAAGTGTTCATGTCCGGAGGCGTCGGTGGCTGTCTCTGCCGACTCGTCGAAGTTCCAAAACGCGATGACGTGGTTACCGGCGGCGTCATCGCCGGTGTAGGCCGTTTGCCAAGGTTCCGCGAGTTGTGCATGTGCGGCGCTCAGAAACGTGACAAAGGTCACTGCCGCCATGCCAGACAACATTGCAGGTATCGACCGTGTCATACACATTCTGCCCCCTCCGATGCGCGTGTGCTTCGTATTTCAGAATGCTTCATTCTACTTCTTGTCTTGAACTGCCATATCGAAAACGCGGACATAGTCGACGACAAAGTAGTCGGGCAGTGTGGCCTCTTCAATCTTGCCTGCCCAGGGACCGATTTCTTCGGTCAGCTTGGCGTAGGAGAGTGCTTGGCTTGGGCCGTCAGCTTTCGTGCGCCACGTTTCCTCGCCGTCTACAAAGAAGACGTATTCATCCGGAGACCAAAGCACGGCGAACGTGTGAAAGCCCTCGTTCAATCCCGGTCGCTCAATCTCTCGAGCCTCTTGCTTATGATGAGACGCATAGCCGTTCCAGTGGAGGGCATGATTGATCTTTTCGGTAAGCCACGCCTTCTCCATGATATCGATTTCCGTTCCGGCAGCGCCGCCCACTTCGGCGTCGGGAAGTCCTTGCGCAGGCATCAGCCAGAATGCCGGCCAGTGACCCGGCTGCTTCGGAAACTTACAGCGGCATTCCCAGTACCCGTACCGGTGTTCGAACTTACCTTTGGTGCGAACGGCGCCGGACGAGTACCGTTCACCTTCCTTCTTGGTTCGCAAGACAAGACAACCTTTGCCATCGACATAGGCATCGTCTCTGGACCAATACGCATCTCGCCGCGGGCCGTCGATTCGTTCCCACTTGGATTCGTCCAGCGTGGACCCTTCAAATTCGTCCTGCCACACCAGACGCCATTCTTTACCGGCGTCTGCAGGCGGAAGGTGAGTGGGGGCTTCCAGTGCTTCGGCGTTCAAAAGCATGGCCACGAGTACGGTTGTTGCGAACATCTTCAGTGCCTTTCTTATGTATCAATCCGCGCTTTGGGCCGCACGTCCCGCAAACACACGTGCAGATAAGTTCGTGTGTGTTCGTGAAAAATCCGGGCTAGCGCATGTACGTGCTGTGGTGGCAGGCAAATTGTCTACGAGAAGCAGACGGCGATCAATTGTTCCTGGGCATCGCAGGGATTGTTGGACGACGGCTTCCGTGAAAAGGTTGATCGATGTCCTCTCGGGAATGCCGGGCCAGTGAACCAGGGCAAATTCAGTGAAGTTGGCGGAGGGTGTCAGTACTGGTTGAGAATCCTGATTGGAAAGTGGCATGGAGGCACGGAACACTCCATTTTAGGACATCGTTGTCTATTAGCAGAAAAATGTTCCACAGACTCGAATCGGACACCGATTTCTGTGGAAAAACTGACTGTATTGCTGGTGGGCGCGTTCTACCCTGCGATAGGGATGCAGGGTAGAGTGACGCGATATCGGGTTTATTCACTTCTGTAAGATATTATTTATTAGTGGTTTATGTGCATCAATATAGAAATTGAACATGACGGAAACCTGGACCGAGTCAAGCGCTTGTCCACTGGACAATCGGAAGTCGCTGTCTCCTTATTTTGGGGATAAGGCGATTAATTTGTATTACTATTTATAGCCATTTCCTCAAAAATAGTATTGACAAATCAGGGCGTATGTCCTACGTTGTCAATTGGAAATCGGGCGTGGGGTCCGAGGACCAAAAGGAAAAACAGGGAGAAAGGAATGAGGTTATGAGGAGCGTTTCTAGCGGTTCGAAATGCTGGTCCAGGTGCCTCGTCTTCGCGGGAGTGGTGGTGGCTGTCGCGATTCTGAGTCCCCCGGCCCATGCGGTGAACTACAATCCAAGCACTGCAATCATGGTCTACATTCACGGATTCGACAACGCTGGTTGGACGTACACGAACGTGTACGGGGATGATTCAACCATCGACGACATCGCGGGACCTGTTAACCAGATTGCGACCTTCACGGGACGTCCAACGAACATTGCGAATCCGACGGCACCAAACCAGGTGTGCGGAGCTACGTACTACGGCGCCGCCCCCCCAGCTTGGTACACGGCGGAAGATATCGCGGCTGACAATGCGTTGTCGGGAACTTATGTGCCGCGGTATGCGCTGCGTATGGCCAAGTACATCAAGCACGTGATCACGCGGTCGGGCGCGACCTCGGCCATCGTTCTATCCGGCAGCTTTGGCACGGAAATCACGCGCTACATGATTGAGCACAACCTGTGCAACTTGGCGAGTGACCAGCTTATTTCGCGTTGGATGCCGATCGTTGGCGTGATGCAGGGCAACTGGGCGGCCAGCAGCATCAACTACGATTTGCTGGGACCGATCTTCGGCGAAGATCCTTCTCCGGATATCGATTGCATGCAGTACGGCTGGGTCGACTCGAACATCTCGGCGCATGCGACAATGAATTCGGCCTACTACGGTCCGATCATCATCAATCAGTTTGTTGCAACGGCGGACGGCGATGGCTACATCACGGCGCTGTGCAATCAGCCGAACGACGGTACCAATAACGTCAGCGACGAGAAGTTCAACGGATACACGACCACAGCGGCGTTACACGCGGCCACTGACGGTGTGTTGCAGATGCCGGGTTTGGCGTATTACCCGACGGAACACACCGGCATCGTCGACCATATGGGCATGTGGGCCGGTGTCGTGTCGGCGGCGGAGAACAACATCCGCGTGACCGTCACGATGACGAGCTTCTATTCGAAGACCAACGGCGATCTGTTCGGCGACAGCGAGTGGGTGTTCTCGACGAAGATGACTTCGCCGCGGGCGCAGACTCTTTGGGGCGTGACCGCACCGATGACCGATGTGTCGTACTCGGATGGCGTGTCTCCGAAAATTGAGTTGAAGAAAGGTCAGACGAGGACTCCGAATTGGGTGGTGTTCGATATGATCATCCCCGCGGGCGAATCGCAGCTCAATTTCTGGTTGAATGCCTATGAACTCGACTTCTTCAACAAGTTCTATGATGAATACGAAATTGGCTCGACGAAGGATATGGGCGCGGTTTCCACGACCATCACGGGTTCGACGACGACATTCACCGTCAGCAACGGCAACTACTCGGCAACGTTCAGCGTAGTCATCAAAGCCGTTTACTAATCTCTGGTGCCACTGAGTCCTATGCGGGCCGGCGCTTCGGCGCCGGCCTGCCGCTATTTAATGTCGATAAGTCTTGTGCAGAGGAAGAAAATGGAGGGAGGTAGCTTTAACTCCTGTACGGAGAATTGTGTACTATAACGGCGAGGTTCGGTGTCCATCGCCAATCACCGAGGCCCAATCAGGGGGTGTCCGTGAAGAAGTTACTCAGCTCTATTCTTCGGTTACTGCCAGGCCGATCGCAGGCGCGGTCGCTATCGCCCGCGGAGTTCACCCAGGAGTGCGCGAAGGCGTTTGCGGAAGCCGGTCCGCAATGGACGGTCTTGATTGAGAGAGACCTGGTGCTGTCCATCAAGGGCGCGGACGATCAAGAGTCGAGGTCATTTCTCGACAACTTGTATGAGACGTGCCGACAACACCCTCATTTAGAGCAAGATGCCATCGATCAGTTTGTGGTGGGAACGTTGGAGACTTTGGCGAAGAAGTCCGATGGAACAGACAGAACCTGCATTGTGCCGGTGATTAAAGACCGTGCATGGCTGGAGGAAATGAGGCGCGGTTTGCGCGAGCGAGGCGCCACGGATGTCCCCGATCCGGTGCACGAGGATTTCAGCAGAGAGCTGGTCATTGTCTATGCCATCGATATGGAAAACAGCATTGCCTTTCTGACTCCAGGCGCGCTGGAAGAGGCGAAAGTCTCACGCGAGGAACTGAGGGTGCTCGCTGCGTCGAATCTGAAACGATTGCTGCCGAAGATAGAGCGCGCTGGGAGTAACGGGCTTTACATGTTCATGGCGGGCGGCACGTACGAGGCCAGCCTGTTGTTGCTCGACACCATTTGGGCGGGTATACAAGCGGAGGTGCAGGGGGACGTCGTCGTGGCGATACCGACGCGAGACGTTCTTGTTGCTACTGGCAGCGAGAACGCACCTGGCATGAGCAAGCTTCGCGAAATCGCACAGGAGGCGTGGCAAACCGGACCCTACCGCTTGACTCCGCAGCTCTTTGTCTACCGGGACGGCACGTTCCAAGAATTCGAACCGGCATAGCTGCACAAATCCAAGCGTGCGATCATAGCGCTCCTTGAAGCAGATTGTTGAGGCGTTCGCGGTCGGTCGAATGAGACATGATGTGCAGTCCCAGGTCGCTCGATATCGCTTCGCAAACGCGTAACGCGCGCACGCTATTGCCCCGGTGGTCTAGAAGCGGCGAGAACACGGCGATGGCCATCGTGTGCGGCACGACAACCACGACACCTCCGCCAACGCCGCTCTTCGCGGGTAAACCCACCGTGTAGGCCCATTCACCGGCATAGTCGTACATGCCGCAGGAGTACATCACACTCAGGACATCTTGCACATACTCAGCAGCAATGGCGCGCTCGCCGGTGAGCGGGTTGATTCCGGCATTCGCCAGAGTGGCCCCCATCACGGCGAGGTCATGCGCATTGACAAGCACCGAACATTGCTGAAAGTAGAGATCCAGTGTGTCGTCGATGTTGGGATCGACCATGTCGAAGTTGAGCATGAGGTGCGCCAGGGCGCGATTACGGTGGCCGGTGGAACGTTCTGAAGTGTAGACCGCCATGTCTACGTCGAGTTTTCTGCCCGCGTATCGGCGCAACATATCCAGCATCCGGTTGAGGCGCTCGGTCAGGTGTGCTCCCTGCACCATGCCCGCGGTGGCGATGGCTCCCGCATTAATCATGGGGTTGTACGGACGGCCGGACTTTTCCTCCAAACGAATGATGGAGTTGAACGCGTCGCCGGTAGGTTCGACGCCAACGCGTTTCTGTACGGTCTGACGGCCTCGGTCTTCGAGCGCCAATCCAAACATGAATGGTTTGGAAACAGACTGAATGGTGAAGAGTTGTTGCGAGTCGCCGACTTCGAATGACGCGCCGGAGACTGTGGTAACGGCGATGCCGAACCAATTGGGGTCGGCCTTGGCCAACTCGGGGATGTAGTCCGCCACGCTGCCGTCGTCAACGCTTTTGAAGCGGGCATGAATGTCCTTCAAATAGGTTCGAAATGGGGAAGCGGCCGATTTGATGCCGCCGAGTAACGCGCTGACAGCCGAAGCGGAATCCTGCTTGCTCATACGTATGTCCTATCTGCGTTGCCCTCGAAGGGAGAAAGAGTAGAAGTCACAAGGCCGGAGATACGTCTGACGGCTTCGCTGTACGCGTGATCGGGATACTGGATGCAGTAGAGGCCGCCACTGCCGAATTGAACCATGTCGTCACTCATCAGGATGACTTCCCCGACGGGTGTCTGAAGCTTCTCTTCCACGAGGCGCCTCAAGGCCGTCTGGTCTGCCAAGCGGTGGACCTTGTTGACGATGAGCATCATGTTCTTGACGTCCAGTTGGCGCGCCAATTCTACCGTCACCGCGGTGCCCTGAAAGTCCTGTTGGTCGGGGCGAAGGATAAGGAGCGTGAAGTCCGATATGGCGATAGACAGGAGCGTTTCTTCGTTGACTCCGGGGTGAGTGTCGACCAGGACAAAGTCGAGACTGAAATGCCTGATCAGATTCAGGATTCCGTCATTTAGCAGGCCTACGTCGTATCCATCGTGCAGAATGCGAGCGATTTCACCGGTGTCGATGCTGGCAGGCACCAGGAAGAGAGCGCCTGTGCCGGGTTCGTACGCGGGGAACTTCGCGAGGGTGGAGGACAAGTCGACAGCCGCATCTTCGATGGGGCAATTGCCCCAGAGATAATCATTCAGGGTGTATTTCAGTCTTGCTTCGTCGACCCCAAACAGCACGTGCACACCCGGTGAAGCGATATCGGTGTCGATGACGCCAACGCGATAGCCGCGCGCGGCTATCGTGCACGCCAGATTTGCAGACAGATTTGATTTTCCCGTTCCTCCGCGAAATGAATGAATCGCTACTATCTTTCCCATCGCTGCTCCATTTTCTACGTATCTCCGTTGCGACGTGCCTTTTCCCGCAAAATGCGGGCCTTGTCCTTGAGCTCTTGAAAGTACTCAGACCCCGTGATTTGAGCGACCTGCGCTTGTTTCTTCACCTCGTCAATTTCGAGATGGAGCGCTTGGATCTGCTCGCGGAGTGTGTGCATGCGCTGGTAGGACTCCAGTCCGGACCCCGCCAGGCGCGCCAGAGACGCAATAGTCTCCTCTTGGAACGAGTCGAAGGGCTGCGCTTCGCCTGTCATCGGGTTACGTGCGTTAATAAGCTGCAGTACGCCGATGACCCGGTCGTGTTGATTCTTCAGGGGCATCGCGAGAATGGACTGAGTTCGGTATCCGTTCTGCGCATCGAAGAGCCGCGTACCGGAGATGTCGAACGCGCTGGATTCATAGACGTCAGGCAGATTCACGGGATTCCCCGTCAGCGCAACATAGGTCGCAATATAACGACGCTCCTGCCCGCCGCCATTGGGGTTGTTCAACGGCAACGGTTCGAAGCGCGTGACGGGACCTTTCGAGCCCCCTTCGGAAATCCCGAGCGTGTCGTTGTGCACCATGGTGAATTCGAGTCTGTCGTCTTCCGTGCGCACATAGAGCGTGCCGCCGTCGGCTCCACAGAACGACTTGGCCTCCAGCAAGATCATCTCCAACAAACGGCCATAGTCGCGCTCCGCAAACAGGGCCAGGCCAAGAGGCACGATTACGCGATCGAAGGCGGTACTACGCCGGCGTTCGCGAATCCATTGGTCGTACAGCCAGTCTTCGCGCTGAGCGTGGAGAATGCGTTCACACCACCCGCGAAGCGCGCTCCCGCAGGAAGGCTGACTGAAAAAGTCCGTAGCCCCGGCGGCGAGATACGCGGCGGCGGCAGACTCGTCGTATGCATTGGAAATGACAAGTACCGGCGGGCCATCCAGGCTGCGCGCCAGGCGGTAAGCACGAATCGCGGCACACGCGACTTCGTTTGGTCCGTCGACTGCTACGACAAATAGGTGAGGCTGCGCGGAAGGATGCAATTCGAGAGAATGAGAAATGGTCGCAAAGCCGAGTTCCTCCAAACCGCGCACGAGGGAAGCGCAGCCGTCGGCGCGGAAGTCGACTATTCCGGCTCGTGCGACAGGCTCGTCGGCGGCAACGGCTGGCTGATAGGCTCCGACACTCATTGAATATACCCCGGACATTTCCAATGATCAGGCAGTGCCCGTGTGCCAACGCGTGTTTGGCCGCGCGAAATCCCACTACGGCTTGGAAGCAATCCTCAGAATCGGAAGAACCAGGATGCCCGTCGACAGCCGACCAATGCCTTCTGATTGGACGAAATAGCAGGAACTGTGCCTAATGGTCTGTTTTGCGCAAAATATGCGATTTTCTTAGAGGATCTAGCGTATTGCGGGTATTCGATGCCTGTGAACTATCGTGCGATCCATACCATTCGGTTGTCTTCGCTGCGCGAAAACTACATTTGGGTATGCGACGGCGCGCGAAGAGGCAAGTCATCACAACACTCGTATGAGCCACGTTCTGGATCGTATTGCGTTGATCCGGATGGGACTTTCTGTTCTTATGCCTGTTGGTATATTCGACGCCGATTGGCTACGTGATAGAAGCTTCTGATCGCGATGGGAGAGGAACTGGTGTGGATATCCGGCGCAACGTTTTCTGCCTGGTAGGTTTACTGTTCCTTGGGGGAATCTTCTCTCAAGTTAGTGACGCTCAAGAGCCGCCGCCGAGTCCTCTGCCAAATGAGTGGGCTTTTGTAGACGCGCTGGCCGCGCCGATGACCTGGACACCGCATTGGAATCGGGTAGAGAAACGCGCCGACGAAGTCAGTTTGAAGGACGGTGTTCGCGTCGAGGCGGGATTCCCCGACTCGGGGCGCGTGCTCGACACCGCATACGAGGACCTTGGCGTCTTTTTTCGGAGTGTTGGTATTCCGACAGAGGGGGCTTACCGGCTCGTCACCGAGCAGGTTCAAACTGGCGCGTTCGAGACGTTCAGGATTGTCGTTGGGGACGATGCGTGTCGCATACAAGCAGGAGACACCGAAGGCATCCGGCGCGGCATCTACTTCCTCGAAGACCAATTGATGGCCGCCGAAGGGCCATTTCTCCGGTTGGGAGAGGTCGAACGCTCGCCATTTATCGCCACGCGAGTGTCGCGTTGCTTTTTCGGACCGATCAAGCGACCGCCCAAGAACAAGGACGAATTGCTGGATGATGTGGACTACTACCCGGACGGGTATCTCAATCGACTTGCGCACGACGGGGTAAACGGGTTGTGGTTGACCATTGAGTTCAAGGATATCTGCAAGACATCGCTGACGGATGCAGTCGATCCAAAACGTGAGCGGCGCCTTGAGAAGTTGCGAAAGACGATAGCTAAATGTGGGCGGTACGGCATCAAGGTCTTTCTATTCTGTATCGAGCCGCGCGTGATGGACCCCGACAACCCTCTCGTGAAGGCGCACCCCGAGCTAGGCAGCAAGGCGTTCAGCGGCAGCGGGCTACTGTTTTGTCCGTTTTCCGATGCCGCGCAAACGTATCTGTTCGAGGCGATGAACGACATCTTCACGCAAGCGCCAAATCTGGGCGGGCTGATCAACATCAGCTTTGGAGAGCGCTCGACAACGTGCTTGAGCGGAGCCAACGAGGGGTGGCAAGTGGCCTGTCCTGTCTGCGCGCAGAAGGCGCCGGGGGAGATTCTGCGCGCTTCGTTGTCGGCCATGGAGCGGGGAATGCACGCGGCAAATCCCGACGCGAAACTCATCTCGTGGCTTTACGTTCCAGGGAATGGCACGGGTTCGCAGCGAAGCACGGAACCGCTGCGCGATATTGCGCGGTTGACGCCGCCGGGAGTGATTTGCCAATACAATTTCGAGTCCGATGGGGTCAAGGAACAGCTCGGCAAACCGCGTCACGCTGGAGACTACTGGCTATCCTACGTCGGACCGAGCGAGACATTCCGGTCTATCGCGGGGGCGGCGGCCGAAGGCGGTGTTGCGATGGGCGCGAAACTTCAGGCGTGCACTTCGTTTGAAGCGTCGACCGCGCCCTATGTCCCGGTGCCTGGAAACCTCTATGAGAAGTATCGCGAGATGCGGCGGCTGGGCGTCACCAGCGTCATGCAGTGTTGGTATATCGGGAGCCTGCCGTCCGTCATGAATCGGGCAGCGGCGGGTGTGCTGCCGTTTGTGCCCGAGACAATGAGCGAAGACGCATTTCTGCTTGAACTCGCGCGGCGTGATTGGGGTCCTTCAAACGCGGAGAAGGTCGTGCGCGCGTGGAGGATGTTTGCGAAGGCCTACGAGAACTATCCGCTGACGAACGCCTTTCAATACTACGGACCGATGCACGACGGCGTCGTGTGGCCGTTGCACCTGAAGCCCGTGCACAAGAACCTGTCCCCGGTATGGAAGCTCGAGTATCCGCCGAGCGGCGACCGCATTGGCGAGTGCTTCAGCGGTACACACACGATGGAGGAGATGCTCACGCTCCTGAAACGAATGTCGGAGGGGTGGAGGGAAGCGCTTGATGTGCTGATGGAACTAGAGCCGATGTGCGCCAATGACCCCGCGCGGCAGATCGATCTAACCGTGGCGCAGGCGCTCGACATCCAGTTTCATACCGGTTACAACATCCTGCGCTTTTACGATCTTCGAGAACGATTGATTTACGACTCGGGTGCCGATCGAATGAAACTACTAGGCGAGTTGCGTGCGATTGCGGAAGACGAAATCGCGCACTCGACGAAAATGATCGATCTGTGCAATCGCAATCCATATTTGGGGTTTCAGGCGGAGGCAGAGAACTACACCTATTTCCCCGCTGAGCTACGCTGGCGTATCGAACGGCTGCAAGAAATGCTGCGTACGGAATTCGTCGAAGCCGAAAGTGCTATCGCAGCAGGAAGCCCCATTTTCCCTGAAGAGTCTGGCTTGGCAGACGGACCGTTTGTCTATCGATGCGCGCGAGCGGGTGATGAGTTTGCCGAGTCATGGCAGAGCGATGCCGTATGGGCTTCATTGCCGCGCGCGGATGTGCCGTCGCAGGACCTTTCGTGGTCGTGGCAGGCCGTGCATGATGACGAGGCGATTTATGTGAACGTGGATTGCTCGCCGTCGGAGCAGTGGAGGCCGGCAGCGGTTTCAGTGGCCATCGAATCGACGCAGATATACCCGCGCCGTACGTTTCGCGGCGACATCAATGGAAATCGTACGGAGCGTCTTGGGTGGCTTGTTCCCGATTCGCCGTGGGACTTTGCGACGAACTCGATCGATGGACGGCGGGCGTTCCGGTTGCGAATCCCGCTCGCGGCGTTTCAAGGCGAAGCTCATCCCGAGCGTCCCATGAGGATCAACGTCGAGGTGACAGCCGTTTCGCCGGACAAGAAGAGCGCGGATATCAGTTGGGCGCCGCCTTCTAGCTCGCCTGTGCAAGCGCGTCTTGGGTATGGAAACGACGACCCCTCGGAGTTGGGTTGGCTGCGGTTGGAGTGATGCCGCTGGTGAGGAACGCCTTGCGTTCTATCCGCAGACACTCAGAATTGGCAACACACCGCGACTGCTCTTTCCCATCATGCGTCATGGAAAGACATACTTCTTCTGATGCGCGTCGAACCTGATTACGGGTATATCGGCGGGGAAGTACTTCTCGAACATCTCCTTCATGGGACCTGCATACATTGCCATACGAATCGTACCCCAAGTGGCTTGATCGCCTGTTGCGTATGTGACGTAGGTATTGCCTTCATATTCAAAGAGGTCGGCATCGGTATTGTTGATACCTTCACCCGTGACAGGATCGAGCATGGCGTCGCGTGTTGGGCTGACTTCCCATATCGCGAGGTCTTTGGAGCGGGCGACTACCGTGACGTACTTCGTCTCAGGCAGGCGATAGGCGTAGTGTTCACCGAGGCCGGGCATGTAACAGTGCATCCCGTACATCACGTAGTAATAGGGAGCGATGAAACGAATCGTGGGATTCGCGCAGGGAGTCTTGCCCGCAACATCGGCGAATTCGAGATCGGGAATGCGTTCCCAGTGGGCGAGATCCTTCGAGCGCGCAAAACGAAAACACCATTGCACGGGTGTGCTCGACTCGTAGGTCATGAGGTAGCCTTGATCATCGCGGCACACGGATGTGTTGAAAAACTGCTCGTTGCCATCGGGCGCAAGAGCAAGTTCTTGTTTCCATTCTTTTAGGTCGGTGGTGGTAAAGCGGTTGATGCCTTTCATATCGATGACGTTGCCGAAACTCACAAACTCTGTGGCGAATACATTGAGTTCCGCGCCTTCGACAAACGCAGAAACAAAGGAATGGCCCGTCCCGAAGCGCGTCAGTTCTTCTCCGGTGACGAGATCTCGGATGAAGAGGTAGGCGTCCTTGCCTTTCGCTTCAAATCCGCCAGGCCGATGATTGTCCACTAGCAGAAGCCTGCCGTTGAAGACAACCGGTGTGTTCTCCATTCCTGTGG
>JAIBAQ010000133.1 GCA_019695095.1 Candidatus Hydrogenedentota bacterium | reverse complement strand
GAGGCTGTCTCACAATTTCCTTGACAGGTTCTTGGTTAGAAGCTATTAGAGTGGCGGCACAAGGAGGTTTTCGATGCGCCGCGAGATACGAGCCGATTACGAACAGAGTTACTTGCTCCCGCCGTCGTTGGAGGACTGGTTGAGCGAGGACCATCCGACGCGTTTTATCCGGGACTTTGTCGACTCACTGGATTTGCAGGCACATGGTTTTGTCGTGCGAGACCGTTCGGGAGAAGCGGGCCGTTCGAACTACGCGGCGGATTTGTTACTCAAGGTGTGGTTATATGGGTATTTGTCGCGTGTGCATTCCGTGCGAGCGTTGGAGCGGGCGTGCCGCGAACACATTTCATTGCTGTGGTTAACGGGCACGCACGCGCCGGACCACAACACGCTTTGGCGATTCCTCAGGGGCAATCGTACGGCTCTTAAAAGGCTGTTTGAGACAACGGTGCGCACGGCATTGCGGCTCAATCTGGTGGGAATGGTTTTGCATGCGGTAGACGGCACAAAAATGAAAGCATGGTGCAGCCGACGCGGCGTACTTGACCAAGAGCAGGTGGAGGCGTTGTTGACCGAGTTGGATGCGGCCGCAGAAGAATTTATGCGGCTCGCGCAGGAAGAGGCGCCGGACGATGATGGGCAATATGCGTTACCTGAAGAACTACAGGACGTGCAATCGCGCCGGGAACAGATCCGAGCGGTGTTGGAAGCGATGGAGCAGGACAAAGCGAACAGCGTGCAGCCACGCGAGCCCGAAGCCCGCTGGATGAAGACCGATGAGGGACTGAGGCTGGGATACAACGCGCAGGCTGTGGTTGATGGTCAAAGCGGAATTATCGTGGCCGAGGACGTAGTGAACGCTCCGACGGACCACGCGCAACTGACGCCGATGATAGAACAAGTGGCCAAGACCACGGGAGGATACGCAGCGGATACCATTGCTGATTCCGGATATCGCAGCGCGCAATCGATAGCGTACGCAGAAGAACGCGGATACGCAGTATTGGTGAATGGCAATCCACACACCAATCCCAGTGCGACCCAAGCGCCCTACCATATGCGCTGCTTTGCATACGAGAAAGAGCGCGATGTGTATCGGTGCCCTGAGGGCCAAATGTTGACATACATCGGCACACGCGCCAATCGACACGGACACTACGCCGTAAGAAGATACCGGTGCGCATCATGCCAGACGTGCAGCAAGAAGACTCTATGTACGAGCAGCCCCAAAGGCCGTACTGTGGAGCGAAGTCCTTACGTCGAAGCCGTTGCCCGCCACGACTCACGGCTAGAAACGACGGAGGGCCAGCGAACGCTCTCACGACGCAAGACCATCGTGGAACCCGTGTTCGCCCTGATAAAACACACGATGGGATTCAGGCGCTTCACGGCACACGGACTAGAAGCCGTACGGGCTCAATGGACCCTAATATGCATCGCAGCCAATCTCAAGCGGCTGATGACATCTATCCGACGACAACACCACACCCCGTACTTCCCAATACTGAAAATCACTACATAGCAGGCCCGAAACCCTGTACAAACTACACTGTCGACATAATTGTGAGACAGCCTCTCCGTGCCGGGCGGACTGGGTGCACCCTTATCAGAGCTTGACGGTTCAAGGGGGTGTCCCGGAAGTAAGATCTCTCACGCTGAGGCGCAGGGAGCGCACATTAGTCGCAGATTCTTGGGTCTGCGGAATTCAACCACCGATGAACACCGATGCACGCCGATTGTCAGAGAGCTTGGGTCTGGAGACCTTGCAACAACACTGGAGACCATTCGGTCGTGAGAAGTGGCTGGGTCAGGAGACCCCGCCACAACACAATCAGGAGACCCCGCCACAACACAGAAGTTGGTTTCCAATTCGGTTCATTTCCGTCTTTTCGAGACACGGGCTCGTCTGCAGTTCCCCGTGCTCCCCGTGGTTTGAAGTCATTCGAGCCTGATTAATCCTCTTATCGGCGTTCATCGGTGTTCATCCGTGGTTGAATCGATTTGGTTGCGGCTATACCGCACTAAGCATTCTATGCGTTCTTTCGCGGCAATGATCCGTCCTCATTTCCGTAGACTTCGCTGCGTGTGTTTTCCCTGCAACTCCATCCTGTCCACCCTGTTCATCCTTGTTACGTTCTCTTGACTTATCCGCTCGTCTCGGCCGCCAGTGCAATGAACTCGCTCTTAAATATAGGGGCATATCGGTGAGTTGGTTTTCCCCGACGCTTGGTATGCGAAACGTGAGGACCGAAACGCTGCACCCCCCCTTGAATCGTCAAAAAGACGGGGGGGGATCACCCCCATGGACGGGTTGGGCCAGATTGCGTTTCGTCGAATCCGCTCCAAGCGAGGTATAACAAGGCAGGAGGACCGGACAGAAGGTGGGTTTCGTGGAAGGACAGATGAGCGACCGTGACTTGATGCTCGCGTTTGCCGCGGACTGCGATGAACGTAAGTTTGTCGAACTTGTCCGGAGATGGGACGAGCGCCTCTTGCGTTTCTTGGCGCGGGCAGCAGGCGACGCGGAAGCCGCTAAGGACTTGCGCCAGGACGTGTTGGTGCGGGTCTATCAGTATGCCGCGACCTTCGACGGGCGCAGCGCATTCTCGACGTGGCTGTTTCGCATCGCCATCAATCGGCTCCATACCTGGCGTAGGAGCGGCCAGTTGCGACAGGAGCGTGGCTTTGAACTTGAAGCGAGCGTTCCTGGTAACGGCTCGGGCCGTGTTCGCGGCCCCGAGGAGGCGGCCCTGCACGATGAAGTCGAAACGGCTGTCCGGAAGGAGTTGGCGCTGCTGGATGCCAACGAACAGGAGTTGCTCTTGCTCCGGTTCCAGCAGGGACTCAGCTATCGGGAAATTGGAGAGATCGTGAACGCACCCGAAACCACCGTGAAATCACGCGTCTATTCGACGCTGCATCGGCTACGTGAACCGCTGGCCTGCCACCGCGAATCGATGAGGAGTCTTGAACGATGACCAACGAATATGAACCGCAGCGCGACAAGTGGCTCGCTTACGTGATGGGCGAATTGCCTGAAGCGGAGCGCGCCGACGTGGAAGCGGAACTGGCAAGGAATCCGGAAGATCTCGTGCGCATTCAACAGACTTTGGCGGCGGTGAATGGGTGGGCTAACGAGGTCAATGCGAACGAGCCGTCCGATGTCGCAGCGATTCTGTCGAAAGCGCGACAGGCTCACAACTCGAATAAGGAAAACGCGGTGACGCCGCTGTTTGCCGCTATTCCGAAATGGGTGTGGGCGGCGGCAGCCGTGGCCTTGCTGGTAATCGCGCTGGGGCAGGTGAGGTTCACTGTGACCATCGGTGGCGCAACGTTTGCCTGGGGCGAATCCGAAGGCACGGCTCATGAGCAGTCCGTGGCCGTGTTGGCCTCCGAACTAGAGAAGTTGACGACACTGCATGCCGCAACGGAACAGCAACTTGGAGTGTTGCGTGGTCAATATGACGCCCTCGCGCAGAACGTTCAGGGCACGGTCGAGGCACTGGCACATTGGCAACAGGTGGAGTCAGCAGTTCGGTACCGCGACGTGCAGCAGTTAATTCAACTCGCGGGTGGCCAACCGCAGTATTGATCGTCTCGGCCCGAGACGTCCGGGCCGCACATTCGCATCGAAATACCAACAAAGAAGATACCCTTATAAAAGGGAGGATGGTAAACATGAGATACCTTGATGTACGAAGACACTGGAGAGCGGGACTCGCCTTGACGGTGGCCGTGGCCGGTATTGCGATGCCGATCGCACGGGCGCAGCAAGCGGCGCCCAGCGATTCCAATCAAACGCCTTCGGGTCAAGCCGAGATCATGGCGCGCGTTTTGGAAGATAGTCTCGACGCTTCGGGGCTGGACGGCTGGCGCGGTCAAAGACCGGGTCTATCCCCGTTTGAACCGGCGGTTCGCGCGCAGTATGTCCCCACAGTCGGCGCAATCTTCACGGTTCAGGTTGGCTTTCCAATCAAGGAAGTACCCGTGAAAGAGAATCCGCCGACTGATCCAACTAAAGTCGATACTGATTTGTGGGAGATGCATACCAACGCTCGCACATCCTACGGCGGAGGAGGATTTGGCGGAGGAGTGGCGTCTGGCGCTGGCGACATGCCGGTCCCCCGTGCAGTAGCGGGCGGTGGCATGGGGGGCGTCGCTGTGTCCAGTACGAACGTGTTGGCGGGTCGTCTTGCGGCGATGAGGGAAAAGGAGAACGTTCTGATGAGTCGACGAGCCCTACCGCATATCTCGGCGCCTGCCGCGGCATTCGACAAAGCAGAGTTGGACACACTTCGTCGGACTATCGTGGAGACGCTGGCGAAATACGGCCATCGTATGGACAAGATCGCCGAAAGCGAACGACTCATTGTGGTCGTGGAAGCCCCTTCGGCGGCGTCTCCATTCTTCCAGTTAGGTGTTGGCGGTCGCTTGCAGCCCCCTGTGCCACCAGTTCCGCCAGTTCCACCGGTTGCACCGTTTTCTGAAGCGCAACCCCATCCCGGGGAGCCTCCAGTAAAAGAGGAACAAGAGACCGAAGAAGTGGTTGCAGGTGCCGTCACGATGAATCTCAGTCAGTCAACGACGGGTTCAACCTACACATTCATGGTATTCAACGATGTGGCGACTTGTGATCGGCTTATGCTGGCAATCCCGAAATCGAGTTTAGCGGCGGCGGTTGCGTATGACGCGGTTGCCGGACAGGTCGAGGAACACAGCTACTAAGTCCGCTCGCACGAATAGAATCGGTCCATTCCAAACGCCCATCTTGGCATAGCCAAGGTGGGCTGTCTTGTTGTACCTAAACTAAACAACTCCTTCTCATGGTTGATCTTCTGAGTTGCGATAAACCATTTCCATCCGTGCAGGGTCCAAAGGATGAGACTTGTGCCAGTCCAGACCCCTACCGATTGGACCCTCCGCCCTGGCAACGGACCGTTGCGACGGGACATGTCCGTAACCGGCAGTGTTATCGGGGCGTCTTATGGTTATTATGGAAGTGTATGGTCTGGCGGGACCAACAGAGAGGCAGGCTAGCGAACCATGAATGCAACAAAGACGATTGGCGTCGTGCTGGGGTTAGTGATCGCGTGCGCCATTGGCGCGGCGCTATACACACGACTGGGCGATAGGGCTCCTGTGGCGAGCCAAGGGCAAAGCCCCAAACCCGAAGAGGCGAAGCAGCCCGAGGCGAAGCCGGATCAAGCGGCCAAAGCAAGTGTGCAGCCGCCGGAGGCTTCATCGGCAGGCATTCAGCTCTATGGCGCAGTGATCGACGCGGTTTCGGGTGCGCCCATCGCAGACGCGGACATCTCTCTTCAGAAACGTGAAAGGCGTGGCGGAGACGATTCGGAGGAAAGCGCTCAGCCAACGCAAACCACGTCGGACGAAAAGGGTGCTTATACGCTGGACGTCCCGGAAGGTGAATTTCGCGGGGTGCTGTGCACTGCAAAAGGGTATTCGCGCTATGAGCAGCCGTTGGATACAAACACGAAGGGTCGGGTGCGTGTTGACTTTCAGTTGCAGCCCGGAGGCACCGTGTCGGGCAAAGTGACCGACGAGAATGATGGAACGCCCTTGGAAGGGATAATGGTGCGCGCGTTCAACTCGCAGCAGAACTTCATGGAAATGATGATGGACCGGGAACGCGGCGGGCGTGGGCTGCGCGCGCGCACGGAGGCAGACGGCACGTACGTGCTGGATGGTGTCCCTGTTGGTTCATTTCGCATCGTCGTGGGCGGCAGGCGCGTGGGATACATCGTGGGCCCGGACGATGAGCGGCAACTCGAGGTGGCGGCGGGTGGCGTGTATGAGCACGTCGATTTTGCCCTGAGCAAAGGCGCGAGTGTGTCGGGTCTCGTGTTGGATGGATCCGGCCAGCCCGTGAAAGATGCGCGGGTGGCAACCATACCGACGCAGTTCTTTCAGACGGCGATGCGCACCTTGAATACGATGAACGTGGACGCATTTGAGGGAATGGATGACAGGACGGATGAGCAGGGCCGGTTTGAGATTATCGGGCTTGAATACGATACCGAATACCGTGCGCGCGCCGATGCGGACGAATATGCTGGCGGAGCGAGCGATGCGTTTGTAGCGAAGAAGGGGGCGCCTGCGCCGGAAGTGACCGTGCGCTTAAGCAAAGGGAGCAGTGTGTCCGGTATCACGCGCTTCGCATCCGGAGACATCGCGCCAAACGAGCCCCTATTGCTGTTTCCCGTATCGAGAGAGGCTTGGAGCGGGTTTCAGCCGCCGAAGGAGGCGAAGTCGTCCGATAAGGGCGAGTTCACATTCAAGAACGTTAGCGCGGGCGAGTATTTGATTCGGCCGACGGGCCACGGAATGGCGATGGGCGCGGGTTTCCGTGATCGCACCACGCCGGTGACCGTGGAAGACGGCAAGGATTTGGGCAATCTGGAAGTCGTTGTGCAGACCGATTCGGATAAACCGGAAGGCACGGGCGTGATTTCCGGCACGGTCATTGCCGCCGACGGTAAGCCTGCGGGCGATATACGCGTGGAGGCAAGGGATCCCATGATGCCGATGTTCACCGGCGGTGCAACAACGGGAGCTGATGGGACGTTTACGATTCAGGCGCTGAATTCCCAATCGTATGACGTGTCTGTTGAAGACGAAAAGGGGATTGCGGATGTGAAAGGGGTCGCGGTTGGCTCGACGATCACACTGCAGCTCCAACCGCCCGCTCGAATCTCAGGTTCGGTTGTCACTGCGCAGGGCGATGCCGTGGCATCGTGTTCCGTGTCCCTGAAGAACCTCGCCGAAGATAACGATCAGAGTCCCCAGAACATCGCGTTGGCTGTGCGAGACCTCTTTGACGGGGGGCGCGGCGGAGCGAATACGGATGCCTATGGACATTTCGAGTTCACGAAGGTAAAACCGGGCCGTTACCTCGTCTCCGCAAAGAGTACTTCAAGCGGTACGGCCGAATCCGAGGAAATATCAATCAGTACCGGAGAAACTGTTGATACCGTGCGCCTCGTGCTTGACCCGGGCGTGTCGGTCAGCGGTGTTGTGGTCGGTCCGGGTGGTGAACCGCTTGCTGGCGCATCGGTACAGTTGACTCCATTGGGTACGAATCAGATGGCGGATATGATGTCGGCGATGATGCCCGCGGGCATGGTGAAGACGGCAGGCGCGACGATGACGGGACCCACAGGCGAATTCACCATGAGCCGTGTGCCCGCGGGGCAGTATAAACTCAGTGGCTCGCACAGTACCTTTGCGCGCACGTCTACGACCGTGACGGTGAACAAAGGTGTGGATGTGACAGGAGTGCGACTGGCGCTGCAAAAGCCTGGGAAGGCGCGTGGCACCTATGCCGTCAACGGAAAGCCCCAACCCAACGTGATGATCATGGCAATGGGACCGAACGGCGTACAGATGACTCAGACCAATGCTCAGGGCGAGTTCGACATCTCGGGCTTGTCCTCCGGGTCCTACATGGTGACTGCGTTTGACCCCGCGCAGTTTGCCGAGGCAAGCCAAAACGGCATGCAGTTTACTCCGCGCGTGATCGATGTTTCGGAAGGGCAAGTGGCTGAAGTCGACATGGGCGGCGGCGCGGATGTCGCCGCTGGAAGTGCGCCGGTGTCGGGAACAATCAGCGGCACAAATGGAACCACCGTCGTTGCATTGCGCCGGCCCGGCGGCCCGTCGATGGAGAACATCAATGTCTTGAACATCAGCGACATGATTGAGTCTCTGCGCTACTTGGAAGGACAGACCATTGTGAACGGCGACGGCACCTTTTCTCTGGATGGAGTAAAGCCCGGCGAATATGTGCTGGAAGTCTATTCGATGGACGCGAATATCGGCCGGCCCGGCATGCTGGGTATGATGAACAACATGCCCACTCCCGTGTACCGGGAAACCATCTCGGTGGGTGCGGAACACACGCCGGTGAACATTGATTTGACGCCCTAGGCCGGATGTCTTACGAACACATTGGGCTATCCCGCAACCTGTCTGTCTGCGAAACGTGCAGCGATAAGAGAGATCGTTCCCCAGGAACCGTGTGTGTACGCAGGACATCCTCGTGGCATAACCTCAACGTCTAGCACGTGGGCAATTTGCGCCGGTGCAAGTGAGTGCCGATGCAAACTACGGGCTTGGCGGGTGGAATTAGACTGGCCTGCCGGCGCTACAGGGTTGTCGTGAAAAGCGCACCGCACGAGCGTTCTGGATCCGCTCGTGCGGTGTACTGACGATCTCCGTTCTCGCAGGCCCGATTGGGCTGTCGTAAATCCAGTTTTAATTGAGCAAGTGGCTGTACCGGCGTACCGAATAGGCGCCCAGTCCACTCACAAGCAGGCAGATCCCCCAGAAACTCGTCGCAGGTAGTTGCTGCATGGGGTCAGTTGCGTCGATGTTGTAGTCACTTTCGACTTTGTTGGTGACGCCGTCACCGTCGAAGTCGTCTTCAGGGTGAACGTCCGCAAGCGTCTGGATCCAGTCGTTGTTCGGGTCGCTATCGGACTGAGCCGCCGTGATGATCTGCTGTTCCATGTTGTCCCAAAGTCCGTCGCCATCCTGGTCGCCCGCAGGACCGACGTTACCCGTACCGCCACCGGTCGTATCGCCACCGGTCGTATCGCCACCGGTCGTGTCGCCACCAGTCGTGTCGCCACCAGTCGTGTCGCCACCAGTCGTGTCGCCACCGGTCGTATCGCCACCGGTCGTATCGCCACCGGTCGTATCGCCACCGGTCGTATCGCCACCGGTCGTGCCGCCACCGGTCGTGTCGCCACCGGTCGTGTCGCCACCGGTCGTGCCGCCCGATTCAGTCGCAAGCGCTTCACCGGCAAGTACGACAGCCTGCGTGGGATTCTCGGAGTCCGTAGAGGTCACTTGGAACACAGCGGATTTGGAGCCTTCCGACTGAGGAGTGAACTGAACTTCGATCTCCGCGCTTTCGCCAGGGGCAAGGCTCAGATCCGACGTAAGGACCGGCGTCTTGAACTCATTGACGTCGCCGCTGACGAGAGACAAATCGGTGACTTCAATCGTGTCCGGCGTAGCTTCCGCGTTCGTGACGACGAGGCTTGCGCTGGCCAGTTCACCCTTCTTCGTGGAGGGGAAATCAACGGCAGACGCGCTTAGCGTGATGCCCGTAAGGTCGCTCCATGTGATGACGGTAAGCGAGTGAGCCGGGAGCGTCAGTGCATAAAGGTCGGCAAAATTGGAGATAGTCGAAGTGACAATCTTGACGTTCTCGGCATCTTCGTTTGTCGTATTCAGGCTGGCGGCATTCAATTCGTACCGGGTGGCCGTAGCATTCGGCTGAACGGGTGTGTCTACGGCAACTTGGTAGGAATCGGTAAGGCTGAGGTTGAACAGCACAAGCGAACGATTCAGCCCGTCACGGTACGCGAAAGCGTTGATCAGCGGATACGTGACGGAACTGGAAAGGCCGCTTGTGTGGTCTTCGGTGCGGGTGGGATTCACACCCGAAACGGTGGCCTGAACCAAGTCGCCTTGAATCGCTTTGTTGACCACTTCCATTCCAAGCCAGGTCGGGCGCTTGCGACCGGTAGCTTCGAGGTCGCGAAGAAGACCCCAAATCCGCACGTTGTTGCCACCGCCGACACCAAAGCTGAACTGGGCCATGGTGAACGCACATTGGGCCTTCACACCGAGGTCGTGCTGGTAACGAAGCATATACAGCGGAAGGGCGAGCGCGCCGCCAAAACCCGCGACGAACGGATTGCGGACTTCCATCGGCGATTCGCCGTAGGTCGTGTGAAAGTTTACTTCGTACACGCTGAGCTCGGCGTTGTTGCCGGATGCGCTCAGAATGTCTTTGGTCAGCTTCATGGAGCCGGTGGTAGTGTCTTCGAACGCGCGCGCAAAAAGCGGGTAGTAGATCTGCTCGTCATTGGCCCATGCGTCGAGTGCGCCAAAATACGGGGCCAACGCGACGGCGTTGTGGTTGGTGCTGCTGCTTTCGATTTCCTGCTGGCGGTCGGCCCAACCGGCTTGTCCGCCGATGGTGAGGTGAAGGACGTCCGCGTTGAAGTACGGCGTGCTCTTCATGATCGAGAATCGGTCGTTGGCTACGGCGCCCAAACGGTAACCGCCAAGATGCGAGGCGCCGAAGAAGGGATCGCTACCGGAGGCCGCGCCCCACAACTCGTTGCCGTATTCAAGGTAGATTGCCGGGAACACAGTCGTCCAAGGCTCGACCTGGCCGAGTGTGGCGCGCTTCAGCGCGTACAGGTTGCCCGATTCGATCGGCGCGCACAGGAACGCGGTCAAGTTCTTCCACTCTTGGGCGGTGAACGTCGGGGGGACAACGTACCAGGGCTTCGCGCCGATTTCGCGGCACAGTTCAAGGAACTCGGGAAGCGAGTAACCGAAAGTAGTTGCCGCACGATCATGAGGACGGTAACCGGTGGTCTTGCGCGCCCACGAATCCGAAAGCTCGTTGTCTAGGCTTGCGCCAAACTGGGTGCGCCAATCGCGAAGCACGCCAGGGCGGAGTTCCTTAAGCTTGTTAACAACGGTGTCCGTAAAGGACGTGGGATTTGTGTAGTCCGTGCAACCAAGGAATATGTCGTCCAGCCAAATCTCACCGCCCTCGGTCGGGATGTTGATCTTCAGGACAAGAATGGGGTGGTAGTCGCTGGCGGTGTACGGCCCAAGGCGGTCGGCATCTGGGGCAACGTTCACCGTGGCCGTGTACTTCTGCCACTCCGTCGTCAGGGTGAAGGTCTGGTCGATAAACGTGGCCTCACCTTCACGAATAAACTGCACGCGCATTTGATCGCCGTTGTTCTTGCCCTTGGCCCACACTTCAAATTTCCAGTTTCCTTTTACAAGGAGAAGCTTGGAGGCCGTGCCGTCGCTGTCGCGCCACTGAGAATCGAAATAGCCCGTAAACACGGGACCCCAGGGGTCGCCAGGATAGGCCGCGTGGTACGACTGTCTGCCCGACGAACCCGGACGGACGGTCGTCGTATCGATCTCGGGGCTGGCCTGCCAGGAGCCGTACGTCCCCGGGAATTGCTTGCGCGCGAACACAACGTCCCAGTGCTGCGGGGCAAGGCCGCTGCCGTCGAAGTACCAGGTGTAGCGGTCGGATTCGTGCGTGAAGTCCACCACTTTGCCGGTACGTCCCTTCGCCGGGCCATACACGATTTCAAAATCCGCGTCGGTCCAGAATCCTTCCGGCTGACCAATTCCCCACGGATCGTAGTTCCACGTGGTTTCCCAGAAGTCTTGCTGAACGCGGTTTGAAGTCGCGCCGTCCATCGGGTGGAAGACGGTGGCGTATTCACCAGCTTCGAAGCCCGGATTCTGAATGATGTTTTTCATTAACTGGCAAGCGCCCCAGTTTTCCAAACCGCCAAGATTGAGACCGAGGCGATCGACATTCGTCAGAACGGGGGTGTCGGTGACGGTCACGGTGGTTGCGGGAGGAGTGACTGCGGGAGGATTCGAACCCTTGGGAGGCTTCGTGGGCTTCTGACCTCTGGCCGCAACCTGCCAGGATTTCGTCGGAGTGCCGAGATCCTGGCCAATTGTCATTTCGTCAGCAGTTGCCGAGGTTGCCGAACCGGCGAGCTTCGTGCGGTCGGAAACATAGGCAAATGCCGCGACGCTTTGGAGGGCCATCGCTGTTACCATAATAAGATTGAGAGACTTCCGTGAGAGATTTGCCATTTCTAGCATTCCTTCGCAGTCAGTGACTCCGTGTCGTACTGCCTTCGAAGTCCGTCATCGCTTCTACATTCGCTCAATTTTTCCGAGCCGCTGCTTGGCGGCTATGCGGACTTAATGCAAGTATTGGGCCAGATATTTTTGCGGGGTTTGCGGGTTTGCCGATAAATGCAGGAGTGTGAAAAATGGAAGTAGTTGATTTGGAATTATCAATAAGAAATGAGGGCTAGTCCACTCGAAGCTGCCCACTACGGCGTGGACGTCACTTCTAATTGGGTAATTCCACTCGGCTGTTGTCAAGAGATAAGCACAAAGGGTGCCAACCTGTAACTGAAGCCAAATAACCTGAATTGCAGTGTTTTATGGAGCAATTGATCGCGAGGAGGCTAGGACTGCCATGCCTACGCGTGACGATTCATCTTGCTACCCTTCTTTCACGGAGTGGAGGTGAGCTTGGTTGAAAGAGTCGGCTGGAAGCCGGTACCTGGGGATAGGAAACGCGGAATCCTGTTCAGGAGCGAGAGTGAGACCTAAGATAATCTGTGTACAGTTTTGTACAGGTAGCCGAAAACCCGATGACAAATTTTGACACATTTATGCGGATAGGGCGCTTTTGACAAGGGGTGCCGGATTTTGGGCAGTCACTTTGTCAGGGTGCGGGTTTGTGAAGAATAGTGGACGAAGAGTCTGAAAAGTGACACGGTGACGTTGAGTTTTATGAGGATACTGAGGATACGGGGTATCGGAGAGAAGAATTATTATGCTTGCTCCTGGAGTCGCGTTATTACTATACTCCCCACTTGCAAGAATGGGGCGACTGAGTGATTTTGTGGTTTAATAGTAGGTAGTAGAATTCCGTACGTACGGGCGCGGTGCCGAGGACGGTTTTCGGGGTAGGGAGTCCTGTCGGAAGGCTTATGAGCGAACGGCAACAGAGTACATCGGAGCTTCGCCAGGCATTGGCAGACCTGCGAGACCGCATAACGGAACAGGAAGCGGATAGGGGCGCTTCGAGGCTCGAAGCCATTGCCATGATGGCTGGGGGCTTCACCCACGAGATCAACAACTTAATGGCGGGTGTGCTTGGCAATGTAGCCTTGCTCCGCACGCAACTTGAACCCACCCATCCCGGGCATTCGCGCCTTGACGCCATCGATGCAGCGGCGGAAAAGGCGGGCATGCTTTCGCGACGCATGATCGCGTTCGCGCAAGGCAAAGCGCGCGAGCCGGAACCCGTTAACCTCAACTCGATTGTCTACCACGTGTTGCTGGTGGAAGAGCAGCGGCTGGCACCCCGTATTCGGATTGTGCGCTACATCGACCCGGATTTGTGGCGGGTGTCCGCGGACCAGACGCAGATGGCACAGGTCGTGTTGAACCTTGCCGTGAACGCGGTGGAAGCGATTCGCGAGCAAGGACGCGTGGTAATCAGCACGCGCAATGTCGAACTCCGAGAGGATACGATTCCAAGCCGCTCCGAACTTCTGCCCGGACGCCATGTGATGCTGACTGTCGAAGACAACGGGTGCGGGATGAGTTCCGAGATGGTTGCGCGCGTGTTCGACGTGGACTATTCGACCAAGTCGCCGAAACGCGGGCTGGGGCTGGCAACGGTCCTCACCATTGTGCGGGCGAACAGCGGGCATGTGTCGATTACGAGCAAAGAGGGTGAAGGCACAGCGGTTCGCGTGTTCCTGCCAGCCATCGAGTCGGCATTCGAGTCGACGGCGAAACCCGTATCCGAACTCCCGAAGGGTGGCGAGACGATTCTCGTGGCCGACGACGAGCGTATGTTGCTCGACGTGATTGTCGAGACGTTGGGACGGTTGGGGTACCGCGTGCTCTCCGCAAACAATGGACAAGAAGCCATCGATATCGCGAAGCGGTACGAGGGCACGATTCATATGTGCCTGCTCGACATGGCCATGCCCGTAATGGGTGGCGCGGAAGCGTTCCCGCTGCTCAAGAAGGCGCGCCCCGACATGAAGATCATCATTTGCACCGGGTTCGAAGAAGAACTCGTGTCGCATACGTTGTTGGGCGCCGGCGTCAGTTCCGTGCTGTTGAAGCCGTTCCGCCCTGCGAGCCTTGCGCAGGAGATTCGAAAGGTCCTGGACCAAACCGCGGCGGCGAAGTAGTTCCCACAGGTGTCGCTAGGGTCATGTGCGGCAATGCGCCGCCACACCGTAGCGCGGGGGACTTGGTCAGGCGCTGTTCCAGAGTTGCGTCAAGAGCTCGGACGCTTTCCCTCTTAGCCGATGCTGGTATTGATGACTCGCCGCTGTGTCTTCAAGGTTGATCTCAACGGTAACCGCTCCCCGTTCGGAAGCAATTCGCGGCAGAGCCGCCGCCGGATACACGACACCGGATGTGCCCACGCTAACCAGGATATCGCACGCTTCAAGCGCGTGCGCCGCCGCTTCAAGATTCGCGGGATCGAGCGAGTCCTCGAACCACACAATGTCTGGGCGCCAGTACGCGCCGCACGTACACGTACGCGATTGCAGCGGCGTCTCGTCGTTGAACACCACGGCGCCTTCCCGAGAACAACGAATTCGCCATAGGCTGCCGTGTAGTTCGATGACAGATGAACACCCGGCGCGTTGGTGGAGGCCATCGATGTTTTGAGTAATGACCACGGTATCGGGTTTGGCCTTCTGGATGGCAGCGATGATCGCGTGTCCTGCGTTGGGTTCGCACGCGGCAACCCGCGCGCGGCGGATGTCGTGGAAGTCCCACACCTTCTCGGGGTCTGCGTCGAACGCGCGCTGGCACGCGTATTCCTCGTACCGGTACTGATTCCAGATGCCGCCCTGGCCGCGGTACGTGGGGATGCCGCTTTCTGCAGAGAGCCCCGCGCCGGTGAAGAAAACGATGCGGTTGAATTCGCGCAAGTTGATGCCGGAGTTCTTAGGCATGGGGAGCGGCCCGGTCGCGTTTGAATGGATTCCAGAGAAGATTGTCGCGGGCTCCCACCAAGAAGGTGGGGAGTTTGCCTCGGTTCGGATCGGGGGCAAGCCCGTCGGCCATGCGTTGCATCTGCTGGTTGAACCAGAAGCTTTGCATCATATCGTCCAGCAGCTTCACGCCGAGGCGAATCGTGATGGGGACGGCGCCGGTGGCTTCGCCGGACAGCAGCCGCCTTGGCAGGTCAGGTTCCACGGCGATAGGGCGTGCCAAGCCTACAACGTCAATGGCGCCTGAATCGATAGCGTCGCTCATGGCGGCGGCGGTACGGAATCCGCCCGTCAACATCAGAGGAAGCTTCACAAGCCTGCGCACTTTCTCCGCGTAGTCGAGGAAGAAGGCTTCGCGGCGGCGCGTACTCTCCGCGATGGCAACGAACGCGGGGTTCTCGTAATTGCCGCCGGAGATTTCGAGGAGGTCGATACCGGCGCTTTCGGCGGCTTGCACCACTTGCATAGACTCCTCTTCGGAGAATCCTCCGCGTTGAAAGTCGGCCGAGTTCAGTTTGAGTCCGATGGGATAACCGGGTCCGACGGTCTCTCGCACCGCCCGGATTACCTCCAGTAGAAAGCGCATGCGGTTTTCCAGCGAGCCGCCCCATTGGTCGGTGCGTTGGTTGGCAATGGGCGACAGGAACTGGCTAATCAAATAGCCGTGTGCGCCGTGTACTTGCACACCCGTGAATCCGGCCTCCTTAACAATGCCGGCAGTTCGCGCGTACCGTGCGATAGTGCCTTCGATCTCCGCTCCGGTCATTGCGCGCGGCTTGGCGATGATCGACTCCAATCCTTTGACGCGCACCTCGGAAGGGCCAATCGGATAGCGGGTAACCTTCTTGGGGCATTGACGGCCCGCGTGGCTGACCTGAACCCATGCGTGTGCGCCACTTTGGGTTGCGGCCTCAGCCCAACGTCGCAACAGATTCATGTCACGTTCATCTTCGACGACGACGTTTCGCGAATGCTCCAGGTAACGCCGGTCCACCATGACGTTGCCCGTGATAAGCAACCCCGCGCCGCTATCTGACCATCGCTGGTACAACCGCACAATACGCTCATTGGGGGCGTTGTCGTTGCCGGCCATTTGTTCGGTCATGGCGGCCTTGGCCAACCGGTTGGGCAGGACAACTCCGCAGGGGAGGGTCAAGGGCTTCGCCAGCACGTCTGGGGGAGCGGTGTTCACAGAAACGAATCTCCTTCAAACCCCTTACTCTAACGATCGGGGAGGTATACCGCCCGGTGTCCAATTAGAGATGATCGAATCGGTCATGTAGACCAAGGTCACAATCCACAGGCACAGCGAGATCGCCGCTGCGATGTTCCAAATGCGCGAGGCGGCCTTTGCGGTACGCGCATTGGGTTCTCGAATAATTCCGAGTGCCAGCCCGCCGATGAGACCGCCGACGTGCGCGGCGTTGTTGGCACCCATGAAATAGCCAAAGATGAGTGCATAAATGGCCCAGCGGACTAACACATCGCGATACGCTCTGGCCGCGCCGACCTGATCCCAGAAATAGGCAATGCCGAAACCGATCAGCCCGAACAGCCAGCCGGACGCGCCTGCGGTCATCATATCGTCGTTTTGCACAACACGGTGGTACCACGCAAAGGTGGCGGCGGTAGCCGTAATCTGAGTGACGGTAATCACGACCAACATCCGTGCCTTGCCAATGTGCGACTCAATGACGGGACCCGTTTGCAGCAGCGCCATCGTGTTGAAACCGATGTGAAGGATCCCGATATGACAGAGACCGAAACTCAGGTAACGCCAGAATTCCTTTTCCTTTAAGATCCACTCCACGCTCCACGCCCCGAAGACATACAAGGTGAATCCCTTGGGAGCCATTAAGAAGCTCGCGCCTTGCATGAGCAGACCCAATCCGAAGAAGAGCCACATCAGGAATAGGAACGCGCCGATGGTGACGGGCGAACCTTCCGGCGACAGGATTCCCAAGATTCGCATGATGCGGTAGGAAATCATGGACGGCATTCTTCCGCCGCACTTCGGGCAGGCGCGGGCTTCGCGATCGACCAACGCGCCGCAGTGCATGCATGTCTTGTGAGGCCAGCGCATCCAGCGGAGTTGGACGGGAACGGCCTTTTCAGGCGTGAAACCTTTCCATCGCTTTTCCCACTGGTACATCCGCCAGCGGATTCGCGTGGTGTTTACGCCGAGCTTGGCGAGAATCGCGAGTATTCGTGATTCCTCGGGCATGGTTTTGGGTTTGGCTCCTTATTGCCGGTGGTACACGAGCACCGAATTGTAGGCGTGCTCCGCTTCGTCGATATTGACCACGGCGAGTTGCCCTCGCTCGTAGAGATACTCCATGTGCGCACCTGCTTCCAACATGGCGAGCAACGCGTGATATTCCTTGCGTTCTCCGAACAGACCAAACGCGACTTC
>JAIBAQ010000132.1 GCA_019695095.1 Candidatus Hydrogenedentota bacterium | reverse complement strand
GATTGGTGAAATCGGTAGACTTGGAGTGGGCCGAAGGAAGAGCTCACCCTGTAGAGGCTAACGAACAACTCCCTGCACTCGAAGGATACACCAAGGTTGAGCTCAATGCCCATCCCATTGAGAAGGAGGTACTTCTTGGAAGGTCATGAGGAATTCTCGTAGAGCGAATCAACGGTCTCACTTTGTCGTGATGGCTATTGTGTTTTCCTAATGACGGAGTTGTACGGGCATGCCTAGGTTCTTCTGCCTCACGTTTCTGACGCTTATTCTCAGTTTCGTGAGCGCTTCAGCCGCTCCCGAGGAAGAATGGAAACAAAAACTCCAAAATGCCGAAGCGCAGCTCGCCGCCACCTACGCACAGGTGGAAGCACAGCTCGATCCCGCCCAGAAATTGAAGTTACAGGCGGCACAGAAAGCCTGGGAAGAGTATCGCAAACTAACGGTCGAATCGTTTACCTTGAGATCTATGCGTTATCCACTCGATGAGGGCACCAAAAGTCTCTTTTCCGCCACTTTGGTCTGGTTCCGTGTCAGCCACTTGAGCCGCATGCTGGAGCATCGCGACTTGAAGGGATCCGATTCGGACTTGCGCGACGCAGACGTCGGAATTGATGAGTACTACAAGTGGCTCCGAGACTGCAGTAAAAGTCGAGGGCAGCGTGATGCCTACAAGGAAGTCCAGCTCTCTTGGATCGCCTTCCGCGACGCTTCCGTTGATTCGGAATCCTTGGCCTGCCCGAATCCTGCCTCTGCATCCGTTCGTATCAAGACAGAACTGACGTATGAGCGCATCATCTTCATGGATGAGAAGGAACTTGAAATTAGCCAGCGACTTACCAATGGACCGCCGGATTTGGAAAAAGAGATGTACTTCATGACGCTGCTAAGCAGGAATCCCCAAACTCGGCAAAACGCAATCGATTACTTCTGTGCGCACACCGAAGAGTCTCTGCCCTTCCTGACAGAGCTGATTAAAGCAGGCATGCTACATGGTTCCGCCGCCCCGCTTTTCGAGAAGCTTGGCCCGGCCGCGATTCCCTCTTTACTTGAACTACTGGGCAAATCCGCGCCCGGAACCACCAGCCTGTCTGCCCTGCTTGCCGCCACGGGCCCGGCAGTAATCCCCGAACTTGTCGCACGGATTTCCAGTTCCGACATCCAAACGTCACTTGAATGTTTGAAGGCATTGGAGATTCTTGGGCCAAAAGCTCAAGATGCCCTTCCTTCCATTCTCGAAATCATACGGGAACCCAAGCGCGATACGTCCGAATGGAGGCGCAAGAGGTACGGCGCAATCCAGGCGGCCTTGAGCATAGCTCCGAAAGACCCGGAAGTCGCCAAAACAATTGTCGACTCATTTCTCGCAGCTCCAACGTTTGACAGCAGAGAATTGGACGCGCTGGGCAAGTTGGGTCATGCGGCCAGAGATACGTTGCCGCTCTTAATTCAGCAAGCTTCTTCCCAAGACTACATTCCTCTCAACAAGATCATATCCGCTGACGATATCGACTTGATGCCTTCTCTCATTCAAGGTCTAGCTGACCCTCAAAATGCCCATTGGGGAAATTTCGGACTTGCGCTTGCACAACTGGGCGATCCTGCAGCATCGCAACTTGCGGCATTGCTTCAAAGCTCAGACAAAGAGATCGTCCGGCGAGCTGTCGCGGCGCTGTCCTACCTGAGCCCCCCTTCCGACGAAGCGGTCTTGGCACTGGTTTCGATGACGACCAAGGAGGATGTGTTCGAGGCTATCTTCTATATCGACATGATTGCCGAATACAAAGAATCGGCAAAAGCCGCCGTCCCTGCTTTCTTAAGTCTATACAAGAGTAATCGCAAAGGAGTAAGTTCCGCCGCCCTTCACGCATTGCGTGCTATTGCCCCCGATTCGGAGGAGGTCAAGAGTCTAGGATTGCCTGAGCCATTCGTCTCCGACCCCTTCTACGATGCGGAATGTTACAGAGAACCTGGAGGAATAGAAAGAAGTCCGAACTACATGATCGAAGCGGATTTCAATAACGACGGAGCCATCGACACGGCTGTTTCTTGTCCCCTTGATGACGTTGGCATGGGAACCGGATTGTGGACTCTCTATCTGAGGGTTGCTGAGGACAAATTCAAGAGGGTAGGCCACTTCAGGGCTCTATATGATGTGAAGCTGTTCGCAAAGGAAGAAGAACATGGTATCGGTTACATGGGGGTCTACTGGGAAGACGAGTCCTATATGGGAATCGAGGATCTCTACAAGATCACCATGGAAGAGATCAAACAAGTAGACCAAGTCTCAGTCGAGTGGATCGGCGACGAGGAACGTACCGTCGACAGCGAGAAAGAACTACCTGTACCTAAAGGGTATACCGAAACAAAACTTCACGCGAAGCCGATTGAGAAGGAAGTCCTGCTTGGCAAGAAAAGCGAGACTCAAATCACGCCGTCCAATAACTAACCGTTATTCGTGCTACTATCCGAAGAAGTCTGTGTGAGCTTCTCGAATTTCCCCGAGTTCCCTGTGGTTCAAAGCTATACGCGCCTGATTTATCCTTCTTTCGGTGTTCATCGGAGTTCATCGGTGGTTAAGTCACTTTGGTTGCGGCTCCGCTGCGCTGTACCACTACCTGCATGAGTCTGTATAGACTTCACGAATTTTCACGCTGCAAGCGCTGTAAAACAAAGCAAGTCATCACGACCTCAGCCAAAGAATCAGCACGGCCACAGGCATCGCGCAGAGAATCGGACGATGACGGCTGCCGGATAGTGCCAGAGACAGGCGGCGGCCTTCTGCCCGCCGGGCACCGTATGCGCGGGGAGATACACCCTAAGCCCGTAGACCAGTTTGCAGAATCCAGCCGTGACTAAATTCTGCGGGCCAAACGACATCGACTCCGCCAGCACGCCTGAAAACCCGAAGAGCATCATCACCGCGAATGGAGAGAAGGAGCGCCACGACAGCAGGAGGCTCCAACCTACAAACATGGGAATGAACACCGCGACGCTGTGCCGCGTTACAACCTCGATGTAGTCGGTGGATGGGGGGGCGGCGAGACAGCGCCAATCTATGTGGTATTCCGTACGCTGACTAAGACCGTCTCTCAAAGAATATGCTCCCGATTAAACTATTGCCGAGCAATGGCTTAAGCTCCATCACAACTCCTTGACAGAGAATAAAGGGCTGGACGAAAAGGCCGAATCCGGAGTAATATGAAGTTAGCACGCAAGTGGTGTGCTTCGCGTGAGTTTGCCACGTTGTAGTGCCGTTCACCATCGGGGAGAAGGGGGTGTAGTACGGGGTAAATACCAGTTCGTGGTCAGACTTTTCCGGCTGTACTAATGACAGGTTGGGTAGCGTCGTTGTTTCCCGCTTCAGAGGAGCGGGTTTCGAGGGCGCCAGGAAGTGTTCTTGCCCTTACGAGTTCTAAGTTGATCAGGGGCCGATCTCGCCAGGGCAGGCATGCGACTCTAATTCCAGGGAGAAATAACCATGAGCAGAAGAAGAGGGTTTACGCTAATCGAATTGTTGGTTGTGATCGCGATCATTGGCATTCTCGCGGCAATCTTATTACCGGCGCTGGCTCGGGCGCGGGAAGCGGCGCGCAGGGCAAGCTGCCAAAATAATCTCAAGCAGTTCGGCCTCGTATTCAAGATGTACGGCAACGAAAGCAAAGGCGGGAAGTGGCCGACGGTAATGTATCAGGGCCAGACAACGTGTGCGCCGACGGGTGTCCTCATCAGCCCGTTGACCACCCAAATCTATCCTGAATACCTTACCGATCCCAATGTGTTCGTCTGCCCGTCGGGCACGCGGCTTAAACCGGAACAGATGTATGACGAAGCCACCGGGCAGTGCATTCTGGATCCGGACTTTAATGACGATGGAATGCCGGATGAGTGCGCGCACTGGTGGCCGGCGTCGTTTGCTTACAACTACTATGGTTGGGCATTTGACGACAGCGGCAACGATTCCGCGTACAAGGTTAGTATTGGGCTCGCCGCAGGGGCTATTGGAATTCCAGTACCTGATGGCATCGATCCATCTACTCTGATTCCAGTTCAGCCGCTGCTGTGGTATCAAGAGACTACGGGCGCACCGAATCCCGACGACGCAGCGGCTTTGAACGACTTCATGGATCTCGCCGACAACGACTTGGACCTGGATTACAGTGTGGTTGGCGGCCCGACTTCGAAACCTCTCTATCGTCTCCGGGAAGGCATCGAGCGGTTCTTTATCTCTGACATCAACAACGCTGCGGCCAGCGCCACGGCTCAGAGCGAGCTTGCCGTAATGTGGGACACGATTGCGATCGTGGCCTTCAACTTCAACCACATTCCCGGCGGCAGCAATGTGCTCTACATGGATGGTCACGTGAACTTCATCAAGTACCCAAGCGATCAGATGCCGGTAAATGTGGCCTTCGCGGCAATAGGCTTGATCACCTCCCGTTAACTGCTTCACGCAAGTCCAAATTTGCGGATTGTGAAAACGGCGCGCGTTCTTCGGAGCGCGCGCCGTCTATTCAATGCCTATCTCGCGGTCGATCAATCGAAACCACAAACCTTGCCCTGACATGCCGCGACGCGCCGATGCAAATTGCAGGCTATTCGTTCGGTTCGCTCTCGTCCTTTATGTTTCCTGCTGCATTTCGAGTCGCTCGATTCGACTCAAGATAGCTGGAGACGGCGCCCGCCGAGACATAGAGCCCGTAGCGCTTGTTCCATTTGCACAGATTCTCGATGAGGGCGTTGGATTGAGCCGGCCCGTTGGTGCTGTCCACGGCAATCCCGTCCTTGCCGTTTCCAACAGCCTTATTGCCTTGAACGACGCAGTTCTCAGTCGCCTCTAGAATGATCCCGTAGTCGCCGTTGCCTCGCGCGACATTACGCGCAACGATATGGTCGATGCATTGCCCGTCCGCACCAAGCTTCTCAAGAAAGATCCCATACGCCGCGTTTTCATAACACGTGTTCTCGGTGACCACGTGCGACTTCGACACCGCCCAGAGAATGATGCCGTGTGTGGCGCAACGGTAGACCGTGTTTCCGTGAATGAGATTGTTCGTCGCCGCATTCGGCGCAGGATTGCCCGCCATGATGCCGACGGTATCCACCGAGTCGCCCGGCTTGCCGATATCGTGCACGACATTGTAGAGAATGCGGTTGTGACTGCCGTTTACATCGATACCATTCTTCGCGCAATTGTAGATATGGTTCCTGAGTATCGTGTTCCCATCGCTGTTCGTGCCAAAGTAGACCCCCTCGTGCGCGTTGTTTCGAATGATGTTGTTGCGGACAACATTTCCACACGAATGGTCCGCCCCCAGAATCGCCACGGCGCCCCAGTTCTCGATAAGGCAATCTTCAATAACAGCCCCAACGGTGTTGCCTCCATTGAACGCGTGAGCTCGGGGCGAAGGCGTGTTGTTACCGCGCAACGTCAACCCGCGCACATGCAATCCCGAGGCAAGGTTAATGCCGTATGCGTCGTCGTTTGTTATACGCAGTACCGTGACTTCGCGTCCCGCGCCGAGTAACGTAACGTTCTCGGTGTTTACCAGAGACTGCGAGAATCGGTACTCGCCGGGCGGCAAGAACACGGTCTTTCCCGGTGATGCCGCCTGAATGGCGCGCTGAAGCGCCTCGGTGTTGTCGGTGATACCGTCTCCCTTGGCATCATACGGTGGCTTCGTGACGTCGATACGCGCTGCGCGGGCGCTCGTTTCAGCCGGCTTGCATACATGCGCACAGCCCGACACGGCAAAGGTCCCGGCAAGCATTACCAACGCCCATTGCGTGAGCGCAAAACGATGACACCGAGACTGCACGATCGATTCCATGGACATTACAGCGCGTCTCCCCGTTTGGATTTCAGCGTCAGATGATGGGAAGTTCAAAGACGTTGACTACACTATGCCGCAGGAATGAGTCTATCCGTCTATTTGGCAGGCGTCTCCGTGCGCACGATTTCGTTCAATCCGGCGATGAACTCCGGCGTCATTGGAAAGGGACCCGGATACGGCACAAACCGATAGCTTCCGTCCAGGTAACACACCCAACCGCCCGGCTGCGGATACAGACCGGGACGGTCGAAGAAGATGGGGATAGAACTCTCCGTTTGCCCTGGTTGCAGGTGGACACCCTGGGCGAGCAGGTTCTGGCATAAGCGCATGTTCAAACGGTACAGCGTGTCGGTACCGAATGTCCCTTGCCCCTTTTCCACCGGAAGATCCTTGTCGAAGCCGGCGCCAGAAGCCATTTGTGCGGCATATGCCCTGAGAAACGCACGCCCTTCCGTGTCGTTGCTCACCGCATATCCCAAATAGAAGTACCGGTCAGACTCGAAGAAGTCTTTCAGCAAGTAGACGGGTTGCGCGTTGCGATCATCCAGCATGACCGGTGTCACGCCCGCAACGTGCCATGGCCAGGCGCCCCACGGGGCAAGGCGGTACGCGGGCCGCACGCCCGTGCGGTCGAACATCAGCGATTTCGGCTTAGCATCCAGTGGCGGCAGGTTCCCGGCATGGTTATGGGCGTATTCTCCCAATTGTCCGGCCCAGATGAGATGCATGTCCCGTCCGCCGCGCAGTTGTTTCTCCACATCATGGCCACGCGT
Source organism: Candidatus Hydrogenedentota bacterium (assembly GCA_019695095.1). NCBI lineage: Bacteria > Pseudomonadati > Candidatus Hydrogenedentota > Candidatus Hydrogenedentota bacterium. Next base: position 10,574 of record JAIBAQ010000132.1, on the reverse strand, counting down.
CAGCGGCCTTTCGAACAAGACAAGGCCAATCACAATCGCGCACGCAATCCAAAACCGTCGTGTAAACCGCGAAGGCGGCGTAGTCGCATTACCCGTCATGGTTACCCTTCGATTTCTGTAGTGTCATCGGTTTTCCACGCGCCCTTGCTGGTAGAGTTCGTGCCCTTCAATGTGGAGGCTACACGCGGATTACGATGTTCTTCTTGTCCAGCAGTGTCGCGATCCACATGATCGCTGCTATCGGCAGCACTCCCACAAGCGCAAGCGCCACATAGGGGTGCATCGGACTCAACGTCGAGACCACAAACCGCACATACATATCCACGCCGATTGCCGTGATCACGAATAGAAGCAGCAAATTGCGTCCCATCATCCGCAAAATTCTGCTACCCCAACCGAATGTCTGGAATGCGTACGCCGTAGCGACCATGTGCGCCGACAAACCAATCGCGAGCAGCGCCAGCCCTGCCGTCACGTCCTGATGTTCCGCCGGTTGCAGCCACTCCATGCAATACGCCGCAACGAACGACATCGTACCCGCGGGCACGACACGATCGCGAAATGCCTCTTGAATCGCCGACGGATCGCGCAATAACCACTCACTGAAGGCCGTGCCCGCCACCGCGCACGCGGCCATGCTCCAGACGCCAAACGGGAAGGGTGGCAACTGGAGGATATCGTCAAACCATGGATTACGGTCGAACGCGTACGATGCGAAGAGAAACGCATGGACAATCAGCATCGCCACTGACACCGCCATCCGCCGGTTCGCGTTGCGGATGAAGTAGACCGCCAGATAGGCCACCAGTGCGCCAATCGCAATCCGCGAGAGTACGCCGTTGTACAACGCAAGATTCCAGTGCCGTTCATCCCCCGTCAAGGGCAGGATGACCGTCTCCCCCAGAATGGACAGCGCATACAGACCCGCTACGCGCCTCCCCGCATAACGCCACGCCGCAACCGCGCCCCGCTTCTCAAGGCGGCTCTGAAACGCGATGTAACCGGCGAAGCCTACGATAAAAATGAACATCATCTGTCCGGCATCAATCAGTGTGATGATCGCCGGATAGCCATTGAAATAGGCATAACCATGATTCAGGTACGTGGGGCCCAGGGGTGGTTCCCCCAGAAGAACATTGCCTTTCACCGCGGCCAGAATAATTGAAATGACGTACATCAACACGACCACGCCGCGCGCGCGGTCCAGCCATTCGTAGCGTTCATGCGGCGTTCCCCGCCACTCGGTCAATGGTTCGCTTTGCGTCGCGTCTTGCATGGTATCGCCCCAGCCGATTGCGCGGGCCATGTGCCGCCTTGCCTTAAAGGAGAACGCATTCGCATTTCCCTCCGCGCCGGAGAATAGCGACAGCCACCGATTCAATCAAGCGCCGCTCGCCCTCACTGTTATCCTGGGCCCGCCGTCGACGGACGAAGGCTCTCGCTCAAAACCGCATTTCCAGCAATGCCGCGATCACCAAACAAAGACTCTGGAGCAAAACGGATTCTCAGCGCCGTGATCGCTGAGCGCGGCGTCGTGTAACCTTGTTCCGGCAGATTTCGCCGCCATTCAGACTGGTTCGGGTTCGCATTCCACACCGTTTCAACTAAGCTAGCCTCTACTATATCGCCGCGCCAGCTTGCGACATTATTACAAGACGTAAACAGCCATTTTGCGAAATAGACTAATTCTGCTTCGCATGGTATGCGTGCGGCACATGCGTCACTCCTTGCTCTTGACGCATATACCGTCCGGACGGTATACTCATCTGTGGCTTGTCACCACAGACTTGGAGTGTCTCGCATGAACCGACCCGCCAACTCCCGCGATGCGCTGCTCGATGCCGCGGAAGAAATCGTCTGCGAGCGCGGCGCGGCGCAGTTGTCTTTCAATACGGTTTGTGCGCGCGCTGGCGTGAGCAAGGGCGGCCTCCTCTATCACTTTCCCAACAAGGAGGCCCTGCTTGCAGCGTTGTTGGAACGGGTCGCTTCCGTGCTTGCGGAGGCTCGCCAGGCAGAATTCGACAAGCTGCCCGAGAGTCCGACCCGCGAACTCCGGGCGCATATTCTGTCGGCGGGGTACTTCGAGTCGAGCAGGTTGCAGGGCGTTGGCTTGGCGTTGCTCGCCGCGGGGGCACACGACACCAAGTTGCTTGAACGAGCACGTCAGGGTCGGGCCGAATTGCTTGAGCAGATTCAGAGTCCGGCGTTGCCACCGGCGCTGACAGCCGTTGTGAATTTGGCACTTGAGGGTTTATGGGCCGTAGAGATTTCAGGGGCCTACAAACCAAGTGCCGAGGAACGCAAAGCGATTATCAACGAGTTGCTGAAGATGGTGGACCTCGTCGAGAGGCAGCAGGCAACGCTTGAAGGACATATGAACGCACCGCTCTCGGACTTGGACAGTACTCTGCCCGCAGCCGAAGCGGCCGGCATTGTGGATGGACGCGGCTTAAGCGCCGGAAGGGATGGCAATGAGCGGTAAGAAGTACGTTGTGGCAATCCTAATCCTGTCGGCCTGCGCCGCAGGATATGCCGCTTTCAGGCCGATGCTCCAAGCCCAGGCAAAAGCGAAGACCGTTGTGCCATTGGGCTACGCGGACGAGAATGATTCCACTTCGGCGCAAGCGGACACCAAGCTGGAAAATATTGCCACGGTACAGCCTGAAGTCGTGCTTGAAGACAACTTCCTGCGGCTTACCGGAAGCCTTGTCGCCGATCAGAAATCGGAAGTCGCAAGCACAGCCAACGGCATTGTGCAAGAGGTGAAGGTAGAGCGGGGGAGTCTCGTCCGAAAGGGTGACGTACTCGTGGTGGTAGACCCCACGGACGCACAGAATGCCTTGAACGAAGCGCACGCGGCCGCAGCGGAATTGCGAGCGGCGCTGGGATGGGATGATACGACGAAACCCTTCGACCCCGAGCAGCACCCCAATGTGCGCGCCGCGAGGGCCGCCATGGATCTGGCCAAGACGACGCTTGATCGCTACACAGCCCTATTGGCAAAAGGTGCCATCGCGCAGAACGTCTTAGACCAGGCGAAGACCCAATTCGACACGGCTGAGCAGCAATACCAGCAGGCCCTCCAGGGTACGCGGCAGATGTACCAAAGCCTGCAGACCGTGCTCGCGAAAACGAAAACCGTCGAGAAGATTGTGGCAGATACAGTCATCACCGCCCCGTTCGACGGATGGGTTGCGGAGAAATACGTGTCGAACGGAGAGCGGGTGTCGACGAACCCCATGGGCGCCGGGGCCAAGGTCGTTTCGCTGGTTGCGCTGGATCCTCTCCGACTGGTGCTTACGGTTCCCCAGCAATATGCGGCCGAGGTATCGCAAGGGCAGAAGGTCACGTTCACCGTAGAGACCTTCCCCGACAAGACTTTCAGCGCGGAGGTTCGATACGTCGGGCCGTCGCTCGAAAGTCACACGCGTTCACTCACGGTCGAGGCCATTGTCGCGAACACCGATGGAGCGCTGCGGCCGGGATTCTTCGCTAACGCCGATCTTATCCTGCCGGGCCAAACCGAACGACTAACGATTCCGGCCAGCGCGGTTGTTCGGAGCGGAGACGTCTCGCGTGTGTATGTCGTGGACAAAGGCACGGCGGTCGAACGTGTTATAGACGTGGAAAGCACCCAAGGCGATCGTGTGGTTGTGAAGTCGGGCATCTCGGCGAATGACGCAGTGGTAATCACGCCGGAAGAGAAAACCAATGCCGACGAGGCGCAGTCCTAATGCATAAACTCGCCGAACTGTGCGCGCGGCGCCCTGTCTTCGCGTCCGTGCTGATACTCATTATGCTGCTGCTCGGAGTCATGGGCTACCTGCAATTGGGCGTCGACCGCTTTCCCAAAGTGGACCTGCCCATTATCACTGTCGTCACCGCATTGCCCGGCTCCGCGCCTGAAGAAGTCGAGACGGAGATCACCGACACCATCGAAGAAGCCGTCAACACGATCAGCGGCATTGACGAGCTTCATTCCGTATCGTCGGAAGGCATTTCGCAAATCATCATCATCTTCAAACTCGAAAAGGACATCGACGTAGCGTCCCAGGAAGTCCGGGACCGCATCAACGGCGTCTTGTCGGAATTGCCGCAGGATATTCGCCAGCCACTCATCATGAAGCTGGACCCGGACGCCGTGCCCGTGCTGACGCTGGCGCTATCGGGATCATTCCCAATAAAAGAACTGACCGAATATGCCGATAAGAAACTGCGCCGCAACCTGGAGACCATTGACGGCGTCGGACAAGTCGCGGTAATCGGCGGTCAGAAGCGGCAAGTCAACGTACACGTAGACCCCGAGAAACTGCGCGCGTACGGACTCACACCGACCCAGGTCGCCTACGCACTGCAAACCAAGAATGCGCAGATTCCCGGCGGTGTGGTTAAAGAAGGCGCGAAAGAACTTACCGTACGCACACTGGGCCGCGTGGAATCCGTCGGAGAGCTGGAACGGATCTCAATTGCCAACGTAGGCGGCCACGTAATTCGCGTGGGCGACGTGGCGACGGTTGAGGACGGCGCTGAAGAGGCGCGCAGTCTCGCGCAACTAGACGAAACGCCCGCGATACTCCTCGATATCCGCAAGCAATCGGGTACTAACACCATCGAAGTCGTCCGGAATCTGCGCGAGCGGCTTGACGACTTGCTCAAGAGTCTGCCAGCGGGGTATCACGTCGAGGTTGTGCGTGACCAGTCGGTGTACATTCAGAATTCCGTGGACACAATGAATGAGCACTTGATCCTGGGCAGTATCCTGGCCGCCGTGGTCGTGTTGATATTCCTGGCGAACCTTCGCACGACAATTATCTCAGCGCTGGCGATTCCCACCTCGGTCATTAGCACATTCTTCGTCATCTTCTTCATGGGTTACACCCTCAATATGCTCACGCTGCTGGCGTTGGCCCTCTGCGTAGGCATTGTGATCGACGACGCCATCGTGGTTCTCGAAAACATATTCCGCTACATCGAAGAGAAGGGGTACGAGCCATTCGAGGCCGTCATTGCGGCGACCCGCGAAATTGGCCTGGCTGTCATGGCGATCACGTTGTCCCTCGTAGCCGTGTTCTTCCCCATTGCTTTCATGGAAGGCATTGTCGGCCGGTTCATGAAAGGATTCGGGGTCACCATGGCCGCGGCCATTGTGGTAAGTCTTATCGTGAGTTTCACGCTGACTCCCATGCTTGCGGCGCGCTGGTTGAGACGGCCTTCACGCAAGAACGGCGGCAACGGCCGTACGGTGGAATCGTCCGCGGAAGACGAATTCAAGGCAGAGCACGCGAGGGCGGTATCGAAGCAGCAAGGGTTTTACCGCATCGTAGAGAAGACCTATCTTGTCATGCTCAAGTTCGCATTACGCCACCGATGGGTCGTGGTTGTTAGTTCGGTGCTCCTGCTTGCGACCGTGCCGTTTCAGTTGAAGCTTCTTCCCGCGAATTTCATCCCCGACGAAGACGAATCGGAGTTCCTCATTCAAGTTCGCGCGCCTGAAGGCACGTCCCTTGAAGCCACTCAACTTCTCGTCGCGCAAGTTGCGCGCGACGTGCGCCGCCTCAACGGCATTTCATACACCGTCGCGAGTACCGCCGATACCGAACAGCGCATCGCCAACCTGGGCAACGTCCTGGTCCATCTCGTGGAGCCGCACGAGCGTGCCTTTTCGCAGGCGGAAGTCATGGACTTCATCCGCAACGAACTTGTACCGAAATACCGTGAACAGGATCTTCGTGTCAGCGTGATGATACGAGACGTATTCAGTTCGGGTATCTCGAACTCAGGGTTGTTCGTAGTCGCGGGTCCCGATGCGAAGAAGTTGGAGGAGTATGCGCGCCGCTTCATGGAACGCCTGAAGAGCGTACCGGGTGCGGTGGACGTTGACTCCAGTCTCATCGTCGGCAAGCCGCAGTATGGCGTCGTGATTGACCGCGAAAAGGCCGACGACCTGGGCGTGGCGGTCAGCGACATCGCCATGACGATCCGGTTGCTGCTTGCAGGTGATAAGGTGTCGGACTACGCCGAGAAGGGCGAGATGTACGATGTGAACCTGCGCGCCGATGCTCAGAGTCGCAACAACATCGAACTGCTGCAGATGGTGAATGTTCCATCACTGTCGCTCGGCTCGGTTCCGCTGAGCGATGTTGTCCGCTTCGAGGAAAGCACAGGCCCCGCGCAGATTGACCGCCTCAACCGTGCGCGGCAGGTGACGATCTTTGCGAATACGGAGAAGGGCGCATCGCTTCAGGCGATGATCGACGCGCTGCACAGCGAAGAGAAGGCCCTGAACATGGGACCCGAGTACCGCACGACGCTCATCGGACGCAGCAAAGAAATGTCGCGCGCATTCTCGGCGCTGTTGACCGTGTTCATTCTGGCGTTTGCCTTCGCGTATCTGGTCATGGCCGCGCAGTTCGAATCGTGGCTGCATCCCATCACGGTGCTCCTGGCGCTTCCGCTGACGCTGCCGTTTGCTCTGGTGTCGCTGTTTCTGTTCGGCCAATCGCTCAACATCTTCTCGATTCTCGGCATCTTTGTGCTGTTTGCCGTGGTGAAGAAGAATGCGATTCTGCAGATCGATCACACCAACAACCTGCGCGCGGCGGGTATCCCTCGCCACGAGGCCATTATCGATGCGAACCTGGATCGGTTGCGGCCCATTCTGATGACCACCGTCGCGTTTGTCGCGGGTATGCTGCCGTTGATGATCTCCGAAGGCGCGGGAGCCGCGACGAACAAGACCATTAGCAGCGTCGTCATCGGGGGGCAGACCTTATCGCTTCTGTTCACCCTGCTCGCCACACCGGTTGCGTACAGTCTGTTCGACGATATCTCGGAACTGTTCCGGCGCTACTTTGGCAAGGCCAGATCTGCTGCCGGCGAAGCAGTCGGCGAGAACGCGTAACGTCAAGTGCTCGTTTCGCGCAAATCCTGAGCACTGCTACAGAATCTAGGGCGTAGCGGGCGGCGTCACCAGACAGTCGATCTGACGGCGGATTCCTTCCTCGGGGATCAGTCCGGGTTAAACGGCATACAGCATGCCTCTCGGATCGATAAGCACGGCGCAAGGTAAACCGCTGACCCCGAGACGAGTTGCCCCCACACCCCATCTCAACTCGGCTTCCCTGCAAACTCTTTCAGCGTAGCTCCTGGCTTCAAATGTGTCGCACGCATCTTGCCTGCGCTCTACATACCCTTTTCCGTAACGCTCATTCTCCGCCAACACACCTGCCCTAAACCGCTCGCCCTTGCTGACGTCCTGCGTCCCCCTTCAACGAACTCCTATGGAATGAACCGTGTACGTTGCTTTTGCCCTTACAGGGCTCCCGTTGGGTGTGGGCTGGTACCTGGGGTTTCGATTCGCGCCGTAGACGCGAATCTCACCCCAGGCTGGAGTATTTCGCGCTTGCAGCGCTCCGGAGTATCGAGTCAAATCATCGGTGTTCATCCGTGGTTGAGTCTCTTTTGGTTGCGGCTATGCCGCGCCAGGTTAGAGTCTGCCGTGCCTATGGGGCTCAAGAGAAGAAGCTATCCGCTTGGCTCTAGTTTCTACCACTTAAACCTGCGCTCGCGCGGCGCCCCCGATGAGCGACAACCCTACCGTATCCTTGCTGTCATCCCGAGTCCGCATCCAGCGGGCAAGGGATCTGGCTTTAATCGATGCGCGCCGTCGCGCACCGCCAACTCAGTTCGGCTTATCGCCCTGTACGCTGCCCAGGCCAAACAACAGACTCGAAATGCCCAGACTCCCCGCCGTGTAACAAGCGACGAATCCAGTGGGTGTAAGGATGTCGGGCGATGCCACGCACAATGACGAAAGTGCCCCAAACACTGCCATTCCCGAAAACGCAGTCATGACTCCAACGACAATTGCCATGGCTGGCCGCCGATACTTTGCTGAAACGAGCCATGACAACGAACATCCAACCAATCCGGCGTTGGCGAGGCACATCCCTATGATGAGATAGGGCGCGTTCTGCCAATTGGTCCACGTGAAGTTCGCTCCGAGCCGAATGGAACCCGGAATGGCGCTGTTTGCCGTCAGAAGAATCCCCAGGTTCAGAAGACTCATCGTGCTAACCGGTGTGAGTAGCACGGAAAGCCTCGCGAAGATTCGGGTCGAGCGTCGCGCCGGCAAATACGCAAGAGACTCTCCCGTTCGAGATGTCGATTCCGCGGACATGAGGTGTCCGCTCCAGAAACTGGCGACAAGTGCGAGTAGCGCTGCTGCCACAAGGCTCGCGCCACGAAAGACTGTTGCTTTGTCAGGGCTCGTGAGAACGACAAGATACGGCGCCGCGACGACCGCGACGCCCACGCGAAAGGAAGTGCTGAGAAGGGCGGCATCTTTCCAGAGTAACGCGTGAAAAGAGGCCGCCTTGGGTGTCTGCAATTCCCCGAGTTCCCAGGCAACAGTGCGCGCGCGTTGCCATCTTCGGCGAGTCTCTGTCTGAGGGACTCCGCCGGTGCGAATGTATGCGATGCCGCCAGAACCCACTCCGGCAAAGCAAGCGCACGTCATGAGAACCAGTGCTATCGGGTGGAAGAACATCGGGTTCTCTATACCGAAGTGTTCGTTGGCTGCGATTTGCAGCAGATATACGGGCATAAGTGACACCAAGCCCGCGAGTGCTGCGCCGACCGGGCTGGCCATCTTCAGCGAAAGGGCCCATGAAACGCCAAAGGCCATGGCGCCGGAAGCCGCGTATCCCACCATGCCTTCGAGCACGAGCTTCAACGTGCTCCACTCGACTCCCATCGCTCGCATTCCAGTAAGCAGGACAGTGAGACTTGTTAGCCATATCATTGCGAATGCCGACACTGCGATGAGGGCTTTGCTGAACACGATCGTGCGCCGGTCCGCGGGCAGAGAGGCAAGGAAGAGACTTGAACGGTCTTCGTTCTCATACGCGAATGCGTATGCGCCCAGGAGCGCGCTGATGAGAATCGACGTGAAGCGCGCCAGGGATGCGCCGCCAGCGAAGACGCTACTCCACGAAAACTCCTTTGCGCCTCCCGAATAGACCAGCAAGAAAGCCAAGAAGTACGACCCCAGAAGCAGCGCAATTCCGGCTGCAAATACGTCTGTGAAAATGCGCAGATCTTTCCAGAGCAACGCTCGCACGGTCATGAACGCGCGCCTTTTATAACCGACTTGAAGATGTCTTCGAGACTCATGTCGTGCGCGGCGCACCGCGCGACCGAGTCTTGTGACTCCATGAAGGCAATTGTCTCATCCGTGAACCCGTAGACGGTGTATTGCCACCGGCCAGCGGTGCTTTCCTGCAGCACGGTACCCGGCGGCGGCGTCGCTGCCACACCTCCCGGTTTCAATTCGATTTCGACACGCTTGGTTTTGCGAATGAGTTCTTCACGTGTTGCGGACAGCAGCAACTTTCCTTCGTTGACGATCCCAATCCTGTCCGCGACCTTCTCGATGTCGGAGAGGATGTGGCTTGAAAACAGGACCGTCCTCGGGCGCTTGTCGATAAGGCTCTTGATGCCGTCGAGAAACTCCTCGCGTATTAACGGGTCCAAGCCCGTTGTGGGTTCGTCTAGGAGCAGGATGTCTGGGTCGTGCGACAAGGCGAGTACAAGGGCCAGTTTCGTCGTCATTCCGTGGGAAAGTTCCCGGACCTTCTTCGCGGGGTGCAACTCGTATTGTTTCAGCAGGTCTTCGCAGAGCGTATGGTCCCAGGTCTCGTAGAAGGCGCGTGTAAACCAGATGACCTCGCCGACGGTCATCCACGGATAGATGTGATGCCGCTCCGGAACGTATCCCACGCACGCGCGAATCTGCAGCGATTCGCTTTGAATACTGAAGCCATTAACGAACGCTTCCCCCGAAGTCGGCTTCAGCAGTCCCATCAACAACTTGATCGTGGTGCTCTTGCCTGCCCCGTTTGGCCCCAACAGCCCGAAAGTACACCCGCGCGGAATCGACAGGTCGAGTCCGTGTACACCCTCCCCGTGCGCGTACTCCTTTGTAAGGCCCCGGATTCGGATGGCATCGAGGTCACCGGTAGTCGAAACAGGGTCAGCATGGTGCTGCACGGCATTCTCCCCCCCCTTTTAAGTGGCGCGCACGGACCACAAAATAAAGTACTAAGACTTTAATACAATTTTACCCCGTTGTCAATACCGCCCTGTTCTTTGGCAAGTTTGAGGTCATATAAAATCTAAATATCGGTGATTAAAGGCAGTTAAACTTGTAAATAAGACATAAGTCTTGTTACAATACGTTAGTCTTGACTGACAAGGAGGATTGAATATGGGTCTCTCACACTTTGAAATGGACCGGAAGATGGATGAGCATTTTGGATTTGAAGCCCGCGACGATATCGACGGAGTCGTCTCGACGCTTGCTCCCGACGCGGTACACGACATTGTAGGGTGGCCGAGCGGGCCGACCTTGGGCAGGGAAAATGCCCGTCCGTTTTACGAGACCCTTTTTCGAGACCTGGCCGAAGGCAAGGTCACGTGCACGCGCAGACTCTACGGCGAGAATTTCCTGGTCGACGATTCCGTTTGGCACGGCACCGCTCCGGGAAGACCCTTTGGACTTGAAGGGAAGGGGC
>JAIBAQ010000131.1 GCA_019695095.1 Candidatus Hydrogenedentota bacterium | reverse complement strand
TTCATTCCGCCGCACGGGAATTACCGAGAGCTGCTTTCGTATCAGAAAGCCGAAGTTGTCTATGATCTTACTTTCCATTTCTGCAGGCGATTCCTCAAGACGGGAGACCGAACCATAGACCAAATGGTGCAGGCGGCCCGTTCAGGAAAGCAGAACATCGTCGAGGGTTGTCAGGCGTCTGGTACTTCCAAGGAAATGGAGATTAAGCTCATCAATGTGGCTCGCGCCAGCTTGGAAGAACTGTTGGCTGACTATCAGGATTTCCTTCGGGTTCGCGGGCTTCCTATCTGGGAAAAGGACTCGAAAGAGGCCTTATTCGTTCGGAAGCTGAGTACAACCGCGGTCATGACCTACGAGACTTACAGGAACTACTGCGAGTCGCGCCCACCGGAAGTCGTGGCCAATATCGCAATGTGCCTGATTCATCAAACCAACTACTTACTCGACCGGCAAATTCGCAGTCTTGAACAGATCTTTATGAAAGAGGGTGGTCTTCGCGAACGCATGGTTCGCGCCCGGCTGCAGCAGCGAGACAGACAATTCAAAGGGACCTGACCGGCACTTCACAGACACGTATTTGGATGACTATTGCCGCCGCGTGATTTACTATTCCTGCTACTGCCAACGACTTGTCGTCTGTGTGGCCTACTAATTCGTCCAGACATTGATCCTGTATAGTGCTGAAAACACGTCCCGAGCAGAGGACTTCATCATCGAGGTTAACTATGGAGACCATCCTGAACCGTTCCATCACGCCCGATTGGCGGTCGTTTCTGAAATGCCTTCGCCGTGAGGGCACGCCCAAGCGGGTCCATCACATCGAGCTGTTCCTGGACCCGGAAGTGCAGGAGGCGGTGTGTGAGCGGTTTGAGCTCATACCTGACGTTTCACCGGACGACCCGTTCTTTGCGCAGAAGCGGCATCTTGCTGTGCAGCAGTTTTTGGGGTACGACTTCGTGCGGGCGAGCCTTGATGACATGGTGATGCCGCTGCGGTATGACATTGCGGACGACACAGCAGACTTGAAGCGTGAGGGCGGGCGCAATTACGTGAATGAGAGCACGGGGCCCATCGCCAATTGGGAGGACTTTGAGCGGTACCCGTGGCCGGACCCGGCGAAGGCGCCGACGAAATCGTTGGATTGGTACAGCGAACATCTGCCGGAGAACATGTGCATTGTGGGAAGCGGCGGGTTCGCGCATTTTGCGGAGTACCTCAATTGGCTGTTGGGTTACGAAGCATTGTGCGTGGCGTTGTTCGAGCAGCGCGATTTGCTCGCGGCCATCAGCAAGCGCCTGTTGGAGATGTATGAAGTGGTCATCGATCGGGTGCTTGCCTACGACCGGGTCAAGGTAATTTGGGGTAGCGATGACATGGGATTTCGGACGGGGCCGCTCATCAGTCCCGACGATTTAAGGGAGTTCGTATTGCCGGGTCACAAGCGGATGGCCGAGAAATCGCATGCTGCTGGGCGCCCGTATCTCCTCCATTGCTGCGGCAAGATTGACCTCATTATAGATGACTTGATCCATGACGTTGGAATAGACGCCAAGCATTCGTTTGAAGACACGATTGAGCTAGTGACAGATGCCAAGCGCGCATACGGCGATCGAATCGCATTGTTGGGGGGTATCGATGTAGACTTTTTGTGCCGCGCCGACGAGGGGGCAATTCGTAAGCGGGTGCGGGAAACACTTGATGTCTGCTTACCCGGGGGTGGGTATTGTCTGGGAACCGGGAACAGCGTGGCGAATTACATCCCGTTGGACAGTTATCTTGTCATGTTGGATGAAGGACGGCGGTACATGGCTTAAGACGCCTGGCGTGGCCAAAGGTGTATCGGCGGAGAGCGCGCGCAGTCTGTAGAATGGCAGCCGAGGGCGGCTGCCCCACATCTAGCGAGGCACCTCGAAGACAGAGACTTGTGGCCGGGAATATGAGGGGAATATGGTCCTGGGGGGCGGTGTTGTAGGCATGGGAGCGAATGCTCCGCGGTTGCTTGGGGTGAATCTCCGCACGGGGCCAGGTTGCGGCCGTTCAGCGACCCGTATATCGAGAAAAACACCCGTCCTTGAAAGAGAATGCCCTCTCTGAAGTGTTAATCCTAAGGAGAGTTACCGTTACCGGCAGGTTCCGGTCGAATAGGACGCCATGAGGTTAATGGAATGAACGAAGTTAAAGACACGAGTACGGATGCGGCCTACACCGGGACGCGCGTCGAGCAGAGTACGCGCGAAATCGAGGAGCTGGCAAATCAGTCGTACAAATATGGCTGGTCTACGGAAATCGAGTCGGAGACGTTCGACCGGGGTCTGACGGAAGACATCGTTCGCCAGATTTCGGAGAAGAAGAACGAACCGGGCTGGCTGCTCGATTGGCGTTTGAAGGCGTTCCGGCAGTGGCAGACGATGACAGAGCCGCGTTGGGCGAATGTGACCTATCCGGAAATCGACTACCAGCACCAGCGGTATTATTCGGCGCCGAAGCGCGCGAAGAAACCCCTCAACAGCCTGGACGATGTCGACAAGGAATTGCTGGAGACATTCGAGAAACTGGGCATCCCCCTGGACGAGCAGAAGCGTCTTGCGGGCGTGGCCGTGGACGCGGTGTTCGACAGTGTGTCGGTGGCGACAACGCACCGCGAGATCCTCGCCAAGAAGGGCGTCATTTTCTGTTCGTTTTCGGAGGCCGTGCACGAATGCCCCGAGCTGATTCAGAAGTATCTGGGTTCGGTGGTGCCGGTGGGAGACAACTTTTTTGCGGCGCTGAATTCGGCGGTATTCAGCGACGGTTCGTTCTGTTATATCCCGAAGGGCGTGAAGTGCCCGATGGACCTGTCGACCTACTTCCGCATCAACGCGGCGGAGACGGGGCAGTTCGAGCGGACGCTGATCGTCGCGGACGAAGGGGCGTACGTGAATTACCTGGAAGGGTGCACGGCGCCGCAACGCGACGAGAATCAGTTGCACGCGGCGGTGGTGGAGTTGATCGCGTTGGACAATGCCACGATCAATTATTCGACGGTGCAGAACTGGTACGCGGGTGACAAAGAGGGCCGCGGCGGCATCTTCAATTTTGTTACGAAGCGCGGCAAATGCCAGGGCGCGAACTCGCGTATTTCGTGGACGCAGGTGGAAACGGGTTCCGCGATCACGTGGAAGTATCCGGGCTGCATTCTGATGGGCGACAACTCCGTGGGCGAATTCTATTCGGTGGCGGTGAGCAATAACCGTCAGCAGGCGGACACCGGCACAAAGATGATTCACATGGGGCGCAACACACGCAGCACGGTCATCTCGAAGACGATTTCCGCGGGCGAGGGCAACAATAGCTATCGCGGACAAGTGATGGTGCAGCCGAAGGCGGCGAACGCGCGCAATTACACGCAGTGCGATTCGTTGCTCATTGGCGACCGTTGCGGCGCGCATACGTTCCCGTATATCGAAGTGCGCAACAACACCGCCAATGTCGAACATGAGGCATCCACGTCGAAGATTAGCGAAGCGCAGTTGTTTTACTGCAAGAGCCGGGGCATCGGACCGGAGGACGCGATTTCGATGGTGGTGAATGGATTCTGCAAGGAAGTCTTCGATCACCTCCCGATGGAGTTTGCGGTCGAGGCGACGAAACTGCTCAGTGTCAGTTTGGAAGGGAGTGTCGGGTAATGCTGGAAATCACCAATCTGCACGCCACCGTTGAGGGCGTTGAGATTCTCAAGGGTATCAACCTGAAGCTGAACGCCGGTGAAGTGCATGCGATCATGGGGCCGAACGGTTCCGGTAAGAGCACGCTCGCGGGCGTGTTGGCGGGTAGCGAGGACTACGAGATCACGGAAGGCAGCGTAACGTTTCTTGGGCAGGACTTGTTGGAATTGCCCGCGGAAGAGCGCGCGCGCCTGGGGATGTTTCTCGCGTTTCAGTATCCGGTGGAGATTCCGGGAATCAGCAACGCGTACTTCCTGCAGGCTGGCCTGAACGAGATCCGCAAGAGCCACGGGTTGGACGAACTCGACGCGATGGAGTTTCGCGAGATCCTGAAGGAGAAGATGGAGCTCGTGCAGATCGATCCAAAGTTCGCGGATCGTCCGGTCAACGAAGGTTTCTCCGGCGGCGAGAAGAAGCGAAACGAGATTCTGCAGATGGCAGTCTTGGAGCCGAAGTTGGCGATTCTCGACGAGAGCGATTCGGGACTCGACATCGACGCATTGCGGATAGTCGCGGACGGCGTGAACCGGTTGCGGAATCCGAACCGGGCGATGTTGCTTGTGACGCATTACCAGCGGTTGCTGGATTATATCGTGCCGGATTTTGTGCATGTGCTTGTTAGTGGGCGCATCGTGAAGTCGGGCGGGAAGGAACTGGCCCTCGAACTTGAAGAGAAGGGCTACGATTGGATCAAGGCAGAATTGGCGACCGCGTAGAAGGCAGTGAAAGACGAAGACGCCCGGCACAGAGACCGGGCGCTACAAACCTTACGCTTAGGAAGTAGACGAGGACGCCCGGCGGCCGAGAAGTGTATCGGCAAGGACTGGCGTTACGGAGAAGAAAGCGAAAGCTATGCCGGAAGTGATGGAACGAGTGGGTAGCAAGGAGCATTTCATCGGAGACCTGGAGCGGATTGGCTCAGGGAAGCCGGACTGGCTGACTGTGCGCAGGAAGGCCGCGCTTGGCCGATTTCTGGCGACGAACCTGCCGCATCGCAAAATGGAAGATTGGCGGTTCACGAACATCAATCCCATTATGCGTACGCCGTTTCGCTCCGTTACTGAACAGGCAGACCGTAATCCGGAGCCGTCGGATATAGCTTCGCTGCTCTACGGAGACTCGTCGTGGGCGGAATTGGTCTTCGTCGATGGGTTCTTTGCGGCTGGCCTTTCGCGCGTACCAAAAGGCTTGAATGTTGGCAGCCTCGCGGAGGCCATTGCCAGCGGCGACAAGCTGGCCGAGTCGCACGTGGATACGTACTTGAGTTCGGCGAATAACGCCTACAGCGCGCTGAATTCGGCGTTCATGCTGGACGGCGCCTGCATACATGTGCCCAAGAATACGGAATTGGATACGCCCATACATCTGCTGTTCGTTGCGACGGGGCATGATACGGAGCTGGCGACGCATCCGCGCAACCTGATTGTGGTGGAGCGTGGAAGCAAAGCGTCGATTGTGGAGAGTTATGTCGCTCTGGGCGAGGGTTCGCCCTACTTGACGAACGCCGTCACGGAAGTGGTTGTGGGTGAAGGTTCGCACGTGTTGCATTACAAGCTGATGCAGGAACGCGCGGACAGCTATCACTTGGCGACGACGCAGGTGAAACAGGAGCGCGATAGCCGGTACCGTTCGTTTTCGATGAGCTTGAGCGCGGCGATTGGGCGTCACGAACTGAACGTGACGCTGGATGGCGAGGGCGCCGATTGCTCGCTCAATGGGCTGTACATGACAGACGGTGAGCAATTGATCGATAATAAGACCTCTATTGACCATGCGAAGCCGCATTGTACGAGTTGGATTGGGTACAAGGGCGTCCTGGCGGACCGGAGCCACGCTGTCTTCAGTGGGAAGATCATGGTACGCCGAGGAGCACAGAAGACGGACTCGAATCAACTCAACCGGAATTTGTTGTTGTCCGATAAGGCCACGGTAGACACGAAGCCACTGTTGGAGATCTTTGCGGATGACGTCAAATGTACGCACGGCGCGACCATAGGCCAGCCTCCGAAGGAGTTGGTCTATTACTTCCGGACGCGCGGCATGAGCGAAGCTATGGCATTGGGCATGCTCACGTATGGGTTTGCCGATGAAGTGGTGAATCAGATCGAACTGGATCCTGTGCGCGAACGGCTGGAACGCTTCGTCTTCGACAAGTACAGCCCCGTGCCGGCGTAACGAAAGGCGTAATCAGCGTGGCAACCCGAAGCCTTTCCGCGGGCGAAGTGCCTTATCCGGCGACACCATCCGTGTCTTTGGACACGGAGTTGGACGTCGAGCGGCTGCGTCATGATTTTCCCGCGCTGAGCCTTAAGCGCAAAGGACAGCCCATTGTCTATCTCGACAATGCGGCCACGAGCCATAAACCCTTGTGCGTGATTGAGGCGGAAAACCGTTTCTATCGCACGCAGAACGCGAACGTGCACCGCGGCATTCATTACCTGAGCGAAGTGGCGACGGAAGCCTATGAAGAGGCGCGGAAGCGAATACAACGGTTTCTGGGCATTCCGCTGAGCTGCGAGACGATCTTCACGCGCGGCACCACGGAAGGCATCAACCTCGTTGCCAACAGCTACGGCCGCAAGTTCGTGAATGAAGGCGACGAGATCGTCATTTCGGCGATGGAGCATCACTCCAACATCGTGCCTTGGCAAATGGTGCGCGATGAGCGCAAGGCAAAGTTGCGCGTTATTCCGATGAACGATCAGGGCGAGTTGTTGATCGACGAGTACGAGAAGATGCTCAACGACCGCACGAAGATCGTCGCGGTGACATATGTGTCGAATGCGCTGGGGACCATCAACCCGATTCGTATGATGGCCGACATGGCCCACAAACGCGGCATTCCGATCCTTGTGGACGGCGCGCAGGCCGTGCCGCATTTGCCGATCAACGTCGCCGAGTTGGGCTGCGATTTCTTCGTGTGTTCGGGCCACAAGATGTTCGGGCCGACAGGCATCGGCGTGATGTACGGCAAGGCCGAGTGGTTGAATAAGCTGCCTCCGTATCAGGGCGGCGGCGATATGATCTTGAACGTGACCTTCGATAAGACGGCGTTTGCGAGTTTGCCGTACAAGTTCGAGGCAGGCACCCCGAATATCGCGGGGGTAGTGGCGTTGGGCACGGCTGTCGATTATTTACAGTCGATCGGCATGGATAAGATCGCGGCATATGAGCATGAATTGACCGAGTACGGCACGAAGTTGCTGGAGCCTATCGAAGGTCTGAAGCTCATCGGCACGGCGAAGGCCAAGGCCGGAGTGCTTGCGTTCGTGCTCGAGAATGCGCATCCCCATGACATCGGGCAGATTCTCGATGACTGCGGTGTCGCGATTCGCGCGGGACACCATTGCGCGCAGCCCGTTATGCAACGATTTGGCGTGCCGGCCACGGCCCGCGCGTCGTTGGCGTTTTACAATACTAAGCAAGAGCTCGATGCGCTTGCCGAAGCCGTCATGAAAGTGAAGAAGGTGTTTGATTAATGCCCGAAAATCGCGCGCTGTACGAGCAAGTCATTTTGGAACATAACAAGAAGCCGCGTAACTTTCGGGACATGCCGGAGGCAAGCTGCAAATCGGAGGGGTATAACCCGCTTTGCGGCGATCACTTCACCATCTACGTGAAGGTCAACGGCGATATCATCGAGGACGTGAGTTTCATGGGCGCGGGCTGCGCCATTTCGAAGTCGTCGGCGTCGGTCATGACGACGCTCCTCAAAGGCAAGACGAGAAAAGAAGCGGAAGCCCTCTTTGTGAAATTTCACGGCATGGTCACCGCCAGCCCCGAAGCCGACATCGACGAGAACGACCTTGGCCGCCTGTCTGTGTTCGCGGGGGTGCGCGAGTTCCCCGTTCGCATCAAGTGCGCGACTCTCGCGTGGCATTCCATGCTTGCCGCGCTGGATGGCAAGGACGCGCCGGTTACGACAGAGTCGGACCCCTCCTAAGCATGCTTCTCCCCTCGCCTCACTGCTAGCAGAGGTGCATTGTGCAACTCTGTAGGTCTGTTTATAGCTGGGTCCTATCCACAGATGGCACAGATTTCACAGATACTAAACCGAATGTGAAGTGCAGGCATCCAATTCGTTGACCGTAGCAGTTGTGAGTCGCGGCGTGAGCGAAACGGAAGTCAATTCACTCGGCTTGCGCTTGCAGCGCCAAGCACTTCAGCCGTATTATTACACAGAGGCTCTGACTTCGCCTTCAAATGGCGTCAGGGGAGAAGTCTGAGATTGCTTCGTTGGGGGGTTCTTGTCTGTTCTCCACAGCGTGCTAGGGGGATCACGTGGAAATCGACGTTCAGACAGAGGAATCAGCGCAAGACAAGCGCAAGTGGGTATCACCCACGGCATGGGGTATTGCCGCAGTTCTTTCGTTGACGTTCTTTGTTGTGACTCGGGAGCGAGTCGATCCAGCGGCGGCCGTACCGGTGAAGCTCACCCGCGGGGATGCGGTCGCGCAAGCCCGTGCTTACCTTGCCGAACGCGGCATCGATGTTTCCTCGTACAAGTCGGCAGCAGGATTCTACTCGAATCGCAGCACACGCGACTTTCTGGAGAAAAGTCTGCCGGCAGACAAGGCATCGCGATTGATGCGCGACGAAGTGGCCACTTGGTACTGGTATGTCCGCTTTGTCGTGCCAGAGCAGGAAGAGGAGCTTCAAGTGAGTCTGTGGCCAGACGGCCGGATTTGCTACTTCGGGCACCACATCCCTGAGGCAAGAGAAGGCGCGACACTGTCTGAAACGGAGGCTCAGACGCGTGCAGAGGCGTTTCTGGGCACTCTATCGCACATTGATCAGGGCGAGTACGAGATCATTGACCACACACAGCAAACGCTGCCGAAGCGGTCCCAGTTCAGTTTCACATGGCAGAAACGGGACTTCGATTTGTCGGGGGCAAAGTACCGTATTTATGTAACGGTGAGTGGTGACGCAGTAACAAACTTCAGCGAAGGCTTATATATTGCGGAGAATACGCAGCGGGCAGCTGCACAACACACATCGAGAAGGCAGCTGCTATCAACAACCGCTGCCTGGTTGTCGAGGGCAATCAATTTCGCATCCATCATCGCTTTGATTTGGGCCATTCGTGCGAGACGAGCTCGATTCCGATTCGCCCTCGGTCTCGGAGTACTGCTTGCCGTCTCCGGCGTTATCCTCTGGGTGAACGCACTACCAACCTTTTGGATGTCGTACCCAACAATAGAAAGCGTGCAAACCCATGTTACTGGTCAGATTTTCGGAACTGTTGGCCAAACCATAGCTGTCATTCTAAGCTCCATTTTTGTCTTCGTCCCAGGCGATGCCGCGACCCGGCGAATATTTCCAGATCATGCGGAATTCTCGCGGGTCTTTTCGCGTGCCTTCTGGAAAAGCAAGTCCGTTTTGATTTCCGTGGGGGTAGGGCTTTGTCTTGCGTGTATTCACGCGGGGTTCTTTAACGCGTTTTATCTGGTTGCACAGCAATTTGGCGCGTGGTGTCCGCTTGATGCGCCTTACTCTGACGCGCTTGAGGTCGCGGTACCGTCGCTCTTTCCGCTGCAGGTGGGCATAAGCGCAGCACTCAAGGAAGAGGCACTCTTTCGCTATTTCGCCATTTCCCTTCTGCTCTTTCTGACTAAACGCCGTTGGCTTGCCGTCTTCGTTCCTGCCGTAATCTGGGGCTTTTGTCACAGCGCATACCCGCAAGAACCCATCTATATCCGCGGAATTGAAGTCTCAATCATTGGGATTTTATATGGAATTGTCTTTCTCAGATACGGAGTGCTGGCGACGATCGTCGCGCATTACACGTACAACGCTTTAGTCGGGGCAGTATTCCTTTTCGAAAGCGGCAACCGTTACTTTCAGATATCGGGCTTAGTTGTCGTATGCCTGATGGTAATTCCCGCATTGCCGGGAGTTTGGAGATGCTTGCGCGGCCGCGCTTTGCTTTCAACCTCTGATCTCAATTCGGAGACCTATGGACGCTCTCAGGAATCCACTGCTCAAGATGTTCTTCAAGAGCCAGATCTACCCTACAAAAGTATTGAACTTTTGTCCACGCGGTCCCTTGTCACACTGGCGCTGGTTGCATTCGCTGCATTAGGAATCGCGCTTCTATGTCCAAGGCCTGAGCAATACGGAGATTACATCCGTGTAGAGTCCACACAAGGCGGCGCGCTGGAGGCAGCGAACGCTTTTTTGCGGGCCAAGGGCATTGACCCACTGACGTATAGGACCGCCGTCACCTTCAACGAGAACCTTGACGGCGACATTGCCAATTACACGTGGCAGAAGGTCGGCCTTAAACAACTCAACACGATCACTCGAGAACGTTTCCCTCAACTCGTGAATTGGGGAGTTCGGTACTTCCGGCCACTGGAGAAGGACGAGTACTTTGTCTACGTGTTACCAAACGGGAAGGTAGGCGACTATTTTCACACACGCGCCGAGGAAGCGCAGGGCGCCGAGTTGGGCAAGGATGACGCGATGCGTCTCGCCGCGCAGTATGCACGAGACATGGGTGGCATCGACTTGGGCAGCTATCATTTGGCCGACTGGTCGCAAAGGAAACGGCCAGCCCGGACAGACCACACATTTGTATGGGAAGACAACGCATTTAAGGTTGGCGAAGCACCTTATCGGACCAGCGTGAGCGTTATTGGAGACGAGGCCTGTGGTCTCAATCACTACCTAGACATTCCTCAGGAATGGTATCGCGAACGGAGCAAGTCTAGCCTCAGGGAAACTCTCTTTGGAGGAATCGAGAGTCTTCTGGTGATTCTCGCCAGCATACTCTTCCTTGTCGCGATTATCAGAGTAGTCCGCGCTCGCGCACTACACTTCTGGCCCGCCCTGATCATTGCGTCGTCGATCACTCTTCTTTCCCTAGCTGGGCCGCTTGACTGCCTTAGGCACTTTGGTTCGGACTACTCCACCTCGGATACGTGGAGTCTGTATCTCGGCAAGTGGGCACTCTTTGCGATTATTTCGCCTGCAATCAGGGATTTCGTGATTGCATTTCTGTTAGTTCTCTTTGGTGACGGCGTATTTCGGCTGGCATTTCCACATGACCGACCCCTCGTCCACTGGTTTGGATTTGCGAAATGGGATAGGGCCTTCCACCCTTCCCGGTTGGCGGGTAACACACGCTCTCGGTTGGTTTGGGGTGAGGCAATTCTCATTGGGTGTGCCGTGAGCGCTATTAGTCTCTGTATTGATCAGGTCTCCGATAGTGGGTTCCAGGCCCTCAGACCGGAATTCCGCAGTGGGTCGTTGGACGAAGACGCGCCGTCGTCTGTATCCATTCCGGCAGACGCCGATTACTCCCCCGCGCTGGAGACTCTTGCGGATAATGCAGCATTCGCAAGCATAGGGAGCCTGGCATCCGCGATCATCATTGGGCTGTACGTTATGTATATCGGTAAGTTCCACAGACTGTTTCTGATCGCGCTGGGAATGCTCATTCTGCGACTTGCCTTAGTCCCACCTGAATCCCCTGAGAGCTGGATTAAGCTTGCGGAAATGACCCTTATGTTCCTCAATTTCGCGCTCTGTATGTATGTGCTCCTCAAATGCATATGCCGGAGCAACGTGGTGGCCTTCTTCTTCTGGGTCTTCTGCGAGATGCTATACGACGAGACATATATGTGGAGTGGAGCCTCTACATTGGAGGGAAATCTGAATGCGGCGATTCTGTTGGCCGCACTCACTTTGCTCATAGCTTTGGGGTTCTGGTTAAGCCTGCCCCGGTGGCGCGGGGAGCCGCTGACGGTGCAGGTTCCGGAGGAGGAAGAGGAGAGCGCCGTTTGTGAGGGCGGGCAAATTGCACTGGCTGGGCCGGAGGGATTCGGGGAGGAGAGGGAATCTCGAATTTGAAACTTGAAATTTGAGGTGGGAGCCGGAAGGGGATGGACTGGATGGACTAGGTGGACCAAGTCGATCAAGTGGAGTGGGTCGACTGCAGGGACTCAATGGACGGCAGTAGGCCACTTTCCCCGCATGAATAGGCTTTAGCTTGGGCTTTTCCGTGCGTTTGGAATACACCGCGTATGCATTCCGTTAGGAGTAATTGAACGCCTGTTGTCGCGGTGCTATTCTAGCGGTATTTACTGAAAGCGCGATCTCCCCGGAAATGCACGAATTTGGGCGTTGTTTACCCTCGCGTAAGCGTCCGGTTAGGAAGGAACCCACGTCATGACACAGACCCTCGCAATACAGAAGGCCCCCACCCGCGAGGAGACCTTCCGGCTAATGAAGACGAAGCTGGCGGGCATTGTGCCGGAGGTTGAGCTGCGGATTAAGGCGGACTTGGCCTTCGAAATTAATCGGCTGAAGGCGGAATTGAACGCGGTTATTCTTGGGCACAATTACATGGAGCCGGCGTTGTTTGTCTCGGTGCCGGATTATTCGGGGGATTCGCTGGAGTTGTCGCGGGTATCGACGCAGACGAACGCGGACATAATTGTGTTTTGCGGCGTGCAGTTTATGGCGGAGACGGCGAAGATATTGAACCCGGACAAGATGGTGCTGATTCCGTCGTCGAAGGCGGGCTGTTCGCTGGCGTCGGGCATTACGGCAAACGACGTGTTGCGGTTGAAGGAGCAGTATCCGGGTGCGCCAGTCGTGAGTTACGTGAATACGCTGGCGGACGTGAAGGCGGTGTCGGATTATTGCTGTACGTCGGGCAATGCGGCGAAGGTGGTGAAGCATATCCTCGGGTTGGGCCACAATCAGGTTATTTTCTTGCCGGATGAATATTTGGCGCGCAATACGGCGAATGAGATCGGCATTCCGTTCGTGATGTCGAATCTGGACGCGAAAGTGGACGCGCCGGAGCAAGCCATGATCGGTTGGCATGCGCGGTGCGAGGTGCACGAGCTGTTCACGGTGGACGATGTCGTGAATGTGCGCAAGCAGTTTCCGGATGTGGCGATCGTTGCGCACCCGGAAGTAAGCCCGGAGGTTTTGCAGGTGTGCGACGCGGCGGGCAGCACGAAGCAGATGATCGATTACGTTCGTAATACGCAGGCGAACCGGTATCTCCTGTTGACGGAATGCAGCATGGGCGACAATATCGCGGCGGAGAACCCGGACAAGGAGATGTTGCGGTTGTGCAGCCACCGTTGTCCGCACATGGGTGAAATCACGCTGGAAGACACGTTGGAGGCCCTGCAGAAGTCACAGTATCAGGTCCATCTTTCCGACGAAGTCATCCAGAATGCGCGGTTGCCGATTGACCGGATGCTGGAGATCCGGTAAAGAGCAATCAGGACCCTACACATCTTCGCTCCTTCGTGCGCTTCTCTTGGACCAGTTGCGAGAAATCAGGGACAGCCACGTCTCCGCTCCCTTCGGTCGCTTCGCTTGCGTCAGTCTCTGATTTCCGCAACAAGTGGATATGGACCGCATGGACGATATGGACGCATGGACATGCGGCAAAACCTCGTGCGGTCAGGGGTAGCATCGTAAATCCTGGTTGCATGCGGTTGGCGGGGACAGTAGACTTTCGGTCTGGTATCGATACTCCTGGTCTGACCTTCCTCACGGAGGTATACGCGTCGTGAAAACACTCTATCGTTCCACACTACCTTTGTTTCTCGCCGGGCTGATTGCGGCGGTGAACGCATTTGCCGCGAAGCCGTTTGAATTCGAAGATATCAAACTCGATAACGGCCTTAGGGTTGTCACGTTGGAGGATTTCTCGACACCCATCGTGGCGGTGCAGGTGTGGTATCACGTAGGGTCGAAGAATGAACAGGCGACGCGGCAGGGGTTCGCGCACATGTTCGAGCATATGATGTTTGGAGGCACGGATCTCGTCAACGCCGAGGAGTATTCGAATCTCATTCGCAAAGTGGGCGGCGACTGCAATGCTTTCACTTCGTTTGACTTTACAGCGTACGTGAATACGGTTCCATCGAATCAGTTGGAGCTGGTGCTGTGGCTGGAATCGCAGCGGATGATGTTCTTGAAGGTGGACGAGAAGGGATTTGACACGGAACGTAAAGTCGTGGAAGAAGAACGCCGCATGGGCTTGAACCAGCCGTATGGCAGCGTCATGGAGCAGGTGTTGCCGGTTCTATTCAAGGAACACCCCTATCGATGGTCGCCCATTGGCAACATTCCCGATTTGCGGGCGGCGAAGGCTCCGGAGTTGGCGGAGTTCTGGAATTACTTTTACGTGCCGCAGAATGCGACGTTGGTCATTGCTGGAGCAGTGAAGCATGCAGATGCGCAGGCCCTCGCGAAGAAGTACTTCTCGTGGATGCCATCGGGGGACACGACTGGACGCCTTACGTTTACCGAGCCGGAGCAGAAGGAAACGCGGGAGATCACGGTCGAGGAGCCGTTTGGTCCGGTGCCGCTGATTGGTTACGTATTCAAGACGGTGCCGGAGACGCACGCGGACTCGATTCCGTTGGAATTGATGATGATTGCGCTCGGGCAAGGCGACAGCAGCCGCTTGAACGTGGACCTCGTGAAGAAGCGTAACCTCTGTGTGCAAGCTTTGGCGGATACGTATATGTTGCAGGATGCGGGCGTGTGCGG
Source organism: Candidatus Hydrogenedentota bacterium (assembly GCA_019695095.1). Classification (NCBI taxonomy): domain Bacteria; kingdom Pseudomonadati; phylum Candidatus Hydrogenedentota; species Candidatus Hydrogenedentota bacterium. Next base: position 3,291 of record JAIBAQ010000131.1, on the reverse strand, counting down.
CGCGGGCGCAGCGCTGAATCCGATGGCCAATCCCGAAGTGGCGTTCAAAGCTTTGGACGAGCATCTCACGGCTTTGAAGGAGAAGGGGCTCGAAGAAAAGGAGCTCACCAAAGCGAAGAATCAGTTGCGTCGCACGCTGGTGGCGGATTCGCTGACGGTTGAGAATAAGGCGAACAACATCGGCGATGCCACGACAATTCATGGCACGCCGGAATGGCTCAACGAGCGAATGGCCAGAATCGATGCCGCCACGCTTGACGACATCAAGCGCGTCGCGAACGCGTATCTAGTGCCGGAGCGAAAGACGGTCCTGCATGTGAAACCGAACCCCGAAAAGAAACTGTCGGCTGACGCGGAGCGTGGCACAGAAAGCGATAAGGCGGGCAACGAGTTCAAGTATACGAATCCTAAGGAAGGCGTGAAGCGTCCGGAAGGCTTCAGCACGACGCCTCCGATGCACGAATTGCTACAGGAATTGCCCCAGACGCCTACCAGTGAGCGCACGTTGAAGAACGGTCTCAAGGTTGTGGTCGTGCCGAATCATGAACTTCCGTTCATGACGGTGATGTTGGGTTCAAAGTACGGCGCGTGGGCGGAGGACGCCGCCGCGCCGGGTGTCGCGTCCATGACACTTAATATGCTAACGAAGGGAACCAAGAAGCATACCGCCGAGGAATTGGCGGAGATTATTGAGTTCAATGCCCTGACGCTCGAAGGCGATGCCACGATGGATGCCGCACAGGTCACGGCAACGGGCCTCTCGGACAAGTTGCCGCTGGCCGTGGAGTTGTTGGCGGAAGTCGTCCTCTCCCCCACGTTCCCGCAGGAGGAACTGGACATCTTGGCGCAGCAGCGCACCATGACATTGTCTGTGCGTGATCAGTCTCCGGATTATGTGGCGGCGCGGGAATTGCGCAGGCATCTCTATGGCGCGCATCCGTATTCGCGCACTCCGGAGGGCGAATCGGAGGACGTGGCCAAATTGAAGCCGGAGCTGTTGGCGGCGTATTGGGCAAAGTATGCGCGGCCCGACACATCGGTGGTGTACGTGGCGGGTGACGTGGATGAGGAGAAAGCCGTCGCATTGGTTGAGCAGTATCTTGGCGAGTGGAAGGTAGAAGGATCGGCGCCGGAGATTTCATTGCCGGCAATTCCTACGCCCGAGAAAACGCATATTCTGCTCGTGGACCGCCCGGGCGCGGTGCAGAGTCAAATCAAAGTTGGCGAAACGAACATCACGAGGAGTGATCCGAGGTATCATTTCGCGAGGGTGTTTTCGCAGGTGTACGGCGGGGCATTCGACAGCCGCCTCAACACCGTAATTCGCATCCAGCGAGGGCTCACCTACGGCGCGAGCGGCGGTTTCATACCGCATCGGTTCAGCGGCGAGTTCACGAGCTCGACGTTCACAAAGACCGAGTCAACGGCGGAGACCGTGCAAGCGGTGTTGGACGTGCTGGCGGGCATGCGCAAAGAGGCCCCAACCGATGAAGAAATCAATACGGCGAAGTCATACCTCGTTGGGAATTTCCCGAGCGGGTTGGAGACACCGCAGGATGTAGTCAACTATGCGTGGCTCATCGAGTATTCGGGGCTTCCGAAAGACTACCTAAATCAGGCGGTTCAGGCCTATAACAAGGCGCAGAGGCAGGATCTCGCGGACGTTGCGGAGAAGATTGTCAACCTTGATCGTCTGACGATTGTGGTTGCAGGAGAAGCGTCGAAGATTAAGGAGGGCCTGGAAAAGATTGCGCCGGTAACGGTAATTGAGGCGGCAAAAGGGCAGGAGACTCCAGGGGATACTGCGACAGCGCCTGAACAGCCAAAGCCTGCACAATGAGCGTGTTTCGGGAAATATGCTATCCTTTGGCCGTGTTCAATCTAAGGGCTGCTATAACCCGCGAGGACGAGCCATGTTGTATTACAAAGTGAGTCAACCTGTTCCCGGTAAGGGAGATGCCTGGGTCTATTACGAGTGCGACGAACGGTTTACGATTCAGCGCCAGATGACGCACATCCCAGGGACGGGTGAAATCGACTGCGTGCCCGACCCGTTGGTCAAGCGCATGACGAACATGGCCTACATGGAGACATCCTCGAAGGAAGAGTTTGAGCAGTACTGGTCGGATGAGCACATCAAGGAGGCGGCGCATCACCACACCGGCCACAACGGTTCGGGCGGTCCGGTGTTCAGTCTGGACATGACGATCGGCGAGGCCATGGCGATGCATCCGCGCGTGGCGGAGGTGTTCGCGGCGTTCCACTTGGGTGGGTGCTCGCATTGCGGCATCAATCAGTTTGAGACGATTGGCCAAGTTTGCGCTGGATACGGCGTGGACGCGGATATGTTGTTGGAAGTCTTGGAAGGGCTGATGGAACGCCCTGAAACCAGCAACGCGTAAGCACGTGTTTATAGTGGAGAGGTCAGTACGATATGTCGACTGAGGCAGTCACAGAGAGCCCAAAGGCGTTGGTTTCGGCCACCGAAGATGCGGTCCGTGAGTTAAAGCGTTTGCGCGAGAAGGAATCCGCGGATGTCGAGGGTGTGCGGCTTGGCGTGAAGGGCGGAGGCTGTTCGGGACTGTCGTATCTGCTGGAATTTGGAAAGCAGCGCGAAGGCGATATCGTTCATGAGCAGGACGGTATGAAGTTCTTTATGGATCGGAAGTCGTCGATTTACCTGAAAGGTATCGTTCTTGAATACAAAGAGGGGCTGAACAGCAAGGGGTTTGTATTTCGCAACCCCAACGCGACCAGCACATGCGGTTGCGGCGAGTCGTTCAGCGTGTAGCCGTTTGAGCCTCACATCGGGTTTTGCAGTATCCACCCTGGGCGTCTATCGCTCAGGGCGTTTTTTTCGGAGCGGGGTTTTCAATGATTGATGCCGTAACACAAAACGTGCGCGACGATGTGTATGCCGTTCGCCACGGCGTAGGCGCGTGGATTCGTGAGGACCATACATTTGTCCGGCTAGAAGGGCGAGATGTGGCTGCTTGGTTGCAGACGCAGACTTCCAATGACGTGGTAGCGCTGAAGTCTGGCGAAGGACACGCCAACGCTCTGCTTGACCGGAAGGGACGGCTTCAGGCGCATTTTACGGTACACCGCTGGGGCGATGAGTATTGGCTCATCGTGGAGCGGATACAGTCGACAAATTTGCTCGAGCAGTTGGATGCTCATCTGTTTGCCGAGGACGTCCACATGTACGACAGCGGCGATGAGGTGGAGCAGCTCGTCTTGCAGGGGCCACGGACTTTGTCCTTTCTAGCAGGAATCATGGGCGAGTCGGCG
>JAIBAQ010000130.1 GCA_019695095.1 Candidatus Hydrogenedentota bacterium | reverse complement strand
GTGCCGTGGCAATCGTAGCAATCCTTGCCGTGGGCCAAATGCACATCGCGAAGACACTGCGTCCGTACGCCGGGGTGGCATGCATAGCAGTTGACCTCAAGGCTTACCGCGGACATACGCGACGCATGCGCGGAGTGCATGGCGTGAGAAAGTGACGGCACCCCCGGGCTGCCCGTGGTTCCCAGCGGTGCTTGCGCGTGACATGAGCCACACATCACCGGCGTGCTGTCTACCAAATGCGTGCTATGAAGCCTGTCATGGTCACGCAGGATGTCCATATCGACCGTCTCACCCGTGTTCGGCACGTGACAAAGGTCGCAACTGATCTCCCATGAAACGGGGACGACCGCCTGCGTAGCGGCAACCTGCTGTCCGGCAGACTTCACTACGATGCTCGACAGTTGATAAGCGTTCTCGTTTCCTTGGTCGTCAATCGGCGTAATGGGGATCCCCGTGACGGACCAATCGTTGTCGCCGGTCGGGGTCATCGTTCCCGATAGACCGTTTCCGGTGAGTCCAATGTTGGCGGGCAAACTGGCTATGTTGAACAGAGCCGGCGCGAAGTCCCAAAAGTTGGTGTCATCGGTCGAATCGGTGTTGCCGGGAATGGAGTATTGCACCGTAACACCGCTCTGCACGATCCGGGGTTCCTCCCCTCGCCTCTCAATAACCTGCGCGTGGAGCGTATTGTACGGCGGCAGAATCATGAGGGTAGAGAAATCCTGGTTCATGCAGTGCATACCTAGGTCGTTGTATCCGAGAACAACGTATTTGCTGGACGAGACTCCAGGCCCGCCGCCGCCGGGGACAGAGTCGGTGGGACACCCCGTAAACACGAGAACAAGGAGAAAGATAGACAGGATTGTGACAACAACACGTTTCTTTGGCATGCGCTCTCCCTTGCCTACTCCCGGGCTTGCCCGTGGAGCCCTTGCAGCTACTTGTATAGAAGTGTAACCGGAAGGGGCAAGTTTCATGCAAGACATCGTAACATGATGCATTTCAGAGTGTTAAGCGTAACATCACTAAAACAACTCTTATAGTAATCATTTATGCCGTCGAAAAACTGTCGTAACGACAATGAGAGAATGAGGCGCACGAGCATTAGGAATTGCAGTTCTGTCTATATAGCAGATCTGATATAGAGATTACTGATCGCGGTATCTGTAGACAGACTTCACTGTTTCGTGAGTGACAGAATTTGGAGATGGTTGCGATCAGAGCAGGCGGAGACCAGGCCTATCTGCGCTATGCCTCGGCACCTTCGGTAACGGCTTCGTCGGTCGGAATTTCAACTCGCGCGCGGTCGAAGATTCCGAAAACGCAATAGGTAACCAGCGAGGCGGCGAGTGCCATCAAATAAGGATAGTCAAGTTCCAGCATGTATTCGGCGATTCCGTTAGCGGTACACCCCACGATAAGCGTGGCAACGGCAGTAATCGATCCACCAAAACGCGTGAACAAGGCGAATACAACCACGACAAATGCGCCCGCGGACCCGAATGCGGATGCCGTCTCTACCAAGTCATAGATGTCTTCCGCCCTGAAGGCCATGACATAGGCTATGAGACCAAAGAAGGCAACCGTTGCGCGCGCGATGAAGACTTTCTTCTTGTCTGTCGCGTTCGGCAACAACGGAACAATCAGGTTGTGCGAGACAAGCGCGGAAGCGGCCAACAGGGCGCTATCAACCGTGGATAGGATGGCGGATATCAAAGCGCCCGCAAACAACACGTACATGAAGGTCGGCAACAGCTTCTGGGCGACCGTTGGGAGGAACTGCTCGGAGTCTTCCAGTCCCGGAACGAGGGATGGTCCAATCAGTCCCAGCAGCAGCGGAACACACGCCACAAAGAAATACAGTCCGGATGCTGCAAATGCCGAGTAGCGCGCCACGGAAGGTGATTTGGCGGCCAGGGTTCGGGCAATCAACTCCTGCGCGAGCATAGAACCGAAAATGGGGACAGCCCACCCATCCAATTTCGCCATGATCGATTCGTCGCCGCCGGAGAAGACCGTCAAGCGGCTTGGCTCAATCGCTTCCACGACTCCGTGAAATCCGCCGACCGCGAAATAGGCTGCGCCGCCCAGCACGAAGAGTCCGACAATCAGGGCGACACCTTGTATAACGTCCGTAATGGCGTCGGCGAGCATTCCACCCATCGTGGTGTACACGATGACAACCACGGCTGCGACCGTGATGGCGATGGTGTCGCCGAAGGTGGACGAGACGGAGATGACGTGGCCGAAGGCGCGAATTTGAGCGGCAGCCCAAATCACCGAACTGGGCGCAATCACGATGACGGCGATCGATTCTACCCAGGAGGCGTACCGGATTCGGAAGAGGTCACCGAGCGTAGTAAGCTGCTTTTTCCAGAACGGGACAGCGAAAAACAGACCCATGCCGAGGATGCAAAGGGTGTAGCCAAAGGGATCGGCGCGTCCTCCCGAGAGTCCGTCGCTGTAGATCCTGCCCGAAGAGCCAATGCAGGTTTCGGCACCAAACCACGTCGCGAAAATGGTCATGGTACTGATGCCCATGCCCAACCGCCGTCCTGCGAGGTAATAGTCCGATTCGGACTTCATGCTGCGCGATACAAGCACACCAATAAGCAACTGCGCCAAAACGTAGGCCAGCACGCCCCACAAGACAAGGTTCATTTACAGATGGTCTCCCCAAAGCACGCGGTACAAGCCGCTTGCGGCTGTCCCGTCCCCCGAGTCTGCATCAATCCAAGTAACGGCTTTCCAGGCCCGCGTATGCATCAATCCGTCTGTCCCTCAGAAACGGCCATATCCGCCGGACTTCTTCCGAGCGGGTCAGGTCGATTTCGGCGCAAAGGGTAACTTCCTCGGAGGCCGAAGCGCAACATAAAACTTCGCCTTGCGGGCCGGCCGCGAAGCTATTTCCCCAGAAGTCTATGCCTGGAGTCACACCGGAAGGGTCGGGTTCGAATCCGACTCGGTTGACGCTCACCACGGGGACTCCGTTGGCGATTGCATGTCCGCGTTGGAGGGTCATCCAGGCGTCGCGCTGACGTTCCTTTTCGTCTTCGGAGTCGGAAGGGTTCCACCCGATGGCGGTGGGGTAGACGAGCATTTCGGCTCCGCGGAGAGTCATGAGTCGGGCGGCCTCGGGAAACCACTGGTCCCAGCAGATGAGCACGCCGATCTTCCCCACGGAGGTTTGTATGGGGTGCAAACCCAAATCGCCGGGGGTGAAGTAAAACTTCTCATAGAAGCCGGGATCGTCGGGGATATGCATCTTCCGGTATTTCCCCGCGATAGAGCCGTCGCTGTCGAAGACCACAGCGGTGTTGTGATAGATGCCCGCGGTACGCCGTTCAAAGAGCGACGCCACGATAACGACTCCCAATTCTCTGGCGAGATTCCCAAAACGCACCGATGTGGGGCCGGGGATAGATTCGGACCAATCGAAGTATTCCGCGTTCTCGGTTTGCGGGAAGTACCGACCGCAATGCAGTTCCTGCAATACGGCCATCTTGGCCCCGCGTTCCGCGGCGTAGCGAATGCGCTCCAGGGTTGTGGCGACATTGTTTGGGCGGTCTTCACCGCAGGGGTGTTGAACCAGGGCTACTCGCAGTTTTTCGTTCAACCGAGGACTCCTTCAGGAAACTGCATGGTCACGCAATGCAGAGACCCATGCTGCAAAACTAGGCTTCGGCAATCGATTCCGACAATCTCGCGCCCGGGAAAACACGCCCCCAGAATCGACAGCGCCGTGTCGTCGGCGGGGTCATCGTAGGTTGGTACCAACACGGCCCCGTTAATGACGAGGAAATTGGCGTACGTAGCGGGAAGCCTTTGTCCGTCCGAATCATAGCATGGGCGTGGCATGGGTAGGGAATGCAGCCTGTACGGATTCCCAAGCCGGTCGTGCAGCGCACGGAGTTGCTTGGCCATTGCCTGGAGTTCGTCGTAGTGCTCGTCAGAGGGGTCGTCGCATGCCACGTAGGCAATCGTTTGCTCGTCGCAAAACCGGGCCAGTGTATCGATATGAGAGTCCGTGTCATCGCCCGCGAGATAGCCATGATCCAACCAGTGAACGCTACTTGCACCCAACCACTTATTCAGGGCCATTTCCACACCGGCCCTGTCCAGGTCGGGGTTTCTTGTGGAAGACAGCAGGCAGCGCGAAGTCGTCAAAATGGTGCCCTGACCATCCGATTCTATCGATCCACCTTCAAGGACCAGGGGAATCGGATGCAGGCGCACCTCGCCATACGCGCCGGCACGGTGAAGTTCTGAAGACAGTGCGTCATCAAGGGCGTGCTCGAACTTGCCACCCCATCCGTTAAAGTGAAAATCCTGGAGGATTGCCGACCCGTGTACGATGACTGTTATCGGTCCGTGATCCCGGGCCCACGTATCGTTGGAGGGCGCTGTGGCAAACTCCACACGATTCATGTTGGCGCCCGCTGCGACAAGCTGCTCGTGGACGTGCTCAGGGTTGGGACACGCCACGAGAAGCCGCTCCCTCAGGCTTATTTCGCGTCCGATGGCGGCAAAACAGGGCTCAACCAAATCCAGGCACTCGGCCCAATCGGTATTCGCATGGGGCCAGGTTAGCTGGACCCCGGACTGCGGTTCCCATTCCGCGGGCAGGCGAATGCCTGCGAGTTCATCTTCGTGGTCAGGATTCAGATGGTACAAAGCACTATCCCCAAATGTGCATGGCATGTTCGACTGCTTCGCGGCCAAACCACGCCAAGCCCCCAAAGAACGCGAAACAGGGCAGGATGAACGCATATCCCGCCAGGACAAAATAGCCGTCGCGCTCCAGCATGCCTACGGAGAGCAAAAAGATTGGTACGGCGGCAACCATGTTCGAGAACGGAATGGGCAGTGGGAGCGATACGAATGCGGCGAGAATGGCAATTAGGATTGCATTGACGCGAATGACCGCCGGCGACTCGCTAATGCCAGGCAAACGTGGATGAACCAGCCATTCGACGCGACGCATTAGGGCAAGAAGGCGCAGAACCACGGCTTCAAGCCTCTCAAAGGGCACGAGTCTGTCCTTCAAGAATCGCGGCAACCACGGCTGTCTTCCCGCAGCCAGAAAGATAGCGACCAGGAAGACGATCAGCCCCAAAGACTGCGTTATGACGGGTATAGGGACCGGGAGACAAAGCGGAAAGCTGCAAAACGCCAGCATCAGCGTGTGCGACCGCCTTGGGAATAGGCGCAGGATTTCGCCAAAGGTTACCGTTCTGCCCCTAACATTCTCGAGCAGTGTCTTGAGATCCTCCGTGAGGGAGGGACCCCTCTTCCTCTTCTGCCTAGAGCCACGTTTGAAGCGACGCGGTTTCGGGTTTGGAGTAGGTTCAGCCATCGATGTCCTTCGTGTAATACCCTGATGCGTCCTCAAAAACGCTTGAGACCGTAAAAATAGTCCGGGACGCGCCAGCCGGGGAATTATAGCGCAACACACCGGGTACATGCCCGTATTGCCTGCAAACATTTGGAGGATATGGACATAACGCTCTTGGCCGAGGTTTGCATTCCGCTTATGTCCGTGCCACGATGTCCCGGCTGTCCTGTCACGGAAGAAAATACATTACGGAGACGATCATGGAACCAATGAACCATGAAGTGAATCGGCGTGCCTTTTTGAAGAAGGGTGTCCATGCGGCGGCTGCGGCGGCGGCATTGGGGAGTATCGCGCAAAGCGCAGAAGCGGCAAGGCCAGAGGCGCGCTCATTGTCACTAAAAGGATCAATCCCGACGCGCCGGTTCGGAAAGACGGAGTACACGCTACCGATTCTCGCACACGGCGGCTCGACGCTGTGGGGAAACGAAGCCAAGTATTATCGCGTGCCGGTCCCGAGTTATGAAGCGCGAGTCGCCATGGTCCGGGACGCCTACGACAAGGGAGTTCGGTATTTCGACACGGCGCGTATCTACGGCGACAGCGAGAACATCATGGGGGAAGCGCTCAAAGATGTGCAGGACGACGTCTACCTCGCGACCAAGGTGATGGTGCCGGAGCCGGAGAAAGTCCGGGAAAGCGTGGAAACGTCGCTCAAGACCCTTCAAATGGATCGGGTGGAGTGCGTTCAGATTCACGGCCCGATGATCGAGCAATTGAAGTTTGAGGGTGCTATGAAGCTTCACGAAGAGCTACTCAAGCTCCGGGATGAGGGGCTGTTTCGATTTGTCGGCCTGACGGGACACAACGCGTTTGAAGAGATGTACAAGATGATAGCTACCGGAGGCTTCGACACGGTGCTCATTGCATTTGGGTATTTCAAACGGGGATACAACACACGCCATTCGGAAGTCTCGACGGAGTGGCGGAACAATTGCATAGCGAAGGCGTCTGAACTCGACATGGGGATCCTTGCAATGAAAGTCATGGGCGCGTGGGTCTACAACCACAATTCGGCCCAGATGGTGGAAGGGTATGACCCGGCTTCACTGAAAGCGCTGCCCGGCGCCGCGATACGCTGGGTGCTGAGTGACGAGCGCGTGCACTTGCTGAATATCGGGATGTCGGTGCCCACAGACATCGACGACTGCATCGCAACTCTGTCCGGAAACACAACTCTGACGCATGCGGACCGCGCCCTACTGGCGGATTTTTCGGCCAAAGCCTACCTGCATCCGAGTATCCAGGAACTGCCTGTGGTCTAGAGAATCAGGCATTGTCGAAACCAAACGCCTACCCCAATGTCAGCCGGAGTGAGCGCCGGAACGCTATTCGCAATCACTCTGCAACTTTTTTCTTCTTCGTGTGTATCTATTTGAGTACAAGTTGGATTATTACGGGTCAACGCGCAACTCCTGCTAGAATAGCCGGGGTTATCGCGCAAGGCCGTGGCACAATGTGAGTGCCGCAAACGGTAGTTTCGCTCCACAGGTCCAAGATTCTTTCCTACTGAGGTCGAGGTGCATCCCATGAGTGCTCAGACGCCGTCGCGTCGCTATTCGTCATCGGTTTTTGGTTTGGTCATAGTGCTCTTTGCCCTTGGCGGACTCATTCTGCTGGCATTCAAGCCGGGAGGAAACGCCTCGTCGCTTGCGACCGATGCTTCCCCCAAGGAATCCATGTCCGCCAACCCGTCAGCTTCCCCAGATACGGGCGCGGCACCTGCGAACGCTTCCGAAGGAGAAGCAAGCGCATCGACGCCCGAGGCTCCGCCAGCGGTTGCTGCCCCGCAGGACAGCGCCCCTGCACCTTCGCTGGAGACCTTGAAAGTTATTGGCACGTTCCCGGTGGAAGGTGAGCGTCTGGACAGCGATATTGTCGTGTACTTCAGCGAACCCGTGGTCGTGACGGCTGGCCAGGGTCAAGAAACGCCCAATCCATTCACGATGCAGCCGAACGTGGAAGGCACGTTCAAGGTGGTCGGAAATTGCGTTGCCTTCAAGTCGGACAAGTTTCCCTTTGACCAGACGATAGAAGTCCAGTTGAGCGATGCCATTCGCTCGACAAGTGGCAAGCCGCTGGATCCGGGCACGCGAACGCTCCATTTCGCGAAGTTTGCGTTTGAACCTGCCCGCATGTGGACACTGGAAGAAAGTGACAACAAGACCGTGCTGGGCGTCCGGTTTCCGGCTACGGTCGATGCCGCCGCCATGCAGCCGCAATTAGCCGTGCGCGATGCGGACGGCCAGCCGGTGACGTTTTCGCTCCAACCGGGGGACGAGGGCGGTAACGTGCGGCTGACAATTGAGGGACAGCCCAAATGGCCGGTTTCCGTCACCTTCCCCAAGGGCTTGGCGGATGCATCCAAATCCATGCAGATGCAGGCCGAGCGTGTGTTTACGTATCCGACGCAACTGAACCTGACGCTCGAGAAAGTCGAGTGGGCCAAAGTGGAAGACGAGGAACAACAGATTCGCCTCCGTTTTTCGCAAGCGGTGGAGCCGGGGATTCTCTCCGAGTATGTGACCATCAAGGACCACGAAACGAGCGAAGATGTCCCGTATTCGGTGTCAACCGATCAACGATCCAATGAGCAATTGATTCTGGTGAACCTGGAAGACGCAGGTGAAACCACCTTGGATTTCACAATTGCCGCGGGGCTTCCCGGCGCGGACCGGACGCGCGTGGCCGAAGCCATTTCGCGCGTACTCGATGCGCCGCAACCGGAGAGTCAGCCGTTTGAAGTGACCGACCAGTGGTGGGAAGGTTACGGTCAGCGCTCTGGATTGAAGCTCAGTATTGGCTTCAACCAGCGGGTGGAGCTGAAAGACATCTTGGAACACCTTTCGGCCAAACCCGAGGTGCCGAATCTCCGCGTCGAGCCTTCTTATAATCGAAGCCGCGTCTACATTCTCGGCGAATGGGATTCCAACAAGACCTACGAACTCACCTTCAGCGAAGGGATGAAATACGGCGAGGGAGCAGCGCTGACGGCGCCGGTAACCCGCCTTGTCCAGACGGAAAAGGTCCCGGTCTTCCTTGGATTTGGACAAGAAGGTAAGTGCTATTTCCCGCGTCGTGACGGTCTCCCGCTTTCGCTCGACTCCCGTAACGTCACCAAAGCGCGCGTAAGAATTGGCCGTCTGTTTCCGTCCAACATTGCTGTCGCGTTGAGCGATCTCGAGAATGGCAAACCGAACTGGCGCTTTATGCAGTCATGGAGTCAAGACCTTGAGTCGAAGGATTTCGAAGTCGCGGCAAAGACGGACCGATTGACGTCGACTCCGCTGCCGCTGGACACCCTGCTTCCTTCAGGCAAGAACGGTGTATTCGCGCTCAGTGTGGCAGATGCGTCGCCCGACGCGGAAGGCGACTATGAACGCGACAGCAAGCTGTTGTTGTTTACGAACATCGGATTGCTGGCGCACTGGATGAACGACGAACTCGTCATCTTCGCGCACAACCTCTATTCGCTGGAACCGCTCTCCCTCGCGAAAGTTACGGTGTACAGTATAAAGAATCAGCTTCTGGGAACGGCGAACACCGACGCGCAGGGCATGGCGAAACTGGGACCGTTCGACACTTCGCTGGGCGTTCCCGGCGTTGCCGTAGTGGAAAGCGGCGATGACTACACGTTCATTGAACTCAAGGCGCGAGACGACGAGTCCATCGAATCAGCTGACGGTATGCCACGATTCGACCGCAAGGCCTACGACGCATTTGTCTATGCGGATCGCGAACTGTACAGGCCCGGAGAGACTGCCCATCTTCGGTGGATCGTGCGCACCGGATACGGCGATGCGTTGGCTAACGTCCCCTTGCTTCTCAAGATCGTGAAGCCCAACGGACAGGACCTGGCATCCGAACCGATCACGCTCTCCGCGCTTGGAACAGGCGGAACAGACGTCGCCACCCAGAAGTCCTATCCTACGGGTAAGTACACGGCGAATGTCCTGGTTCCTGGCAACGAAACACCTATCGGAAGCTATCAGTTCAGCATTGAGGAATTCGTGCCGAACCGCATGAAGGCGGCCGTGAACGTGACGGAACCCTCTTGGAGCGCAAATGCGGATTACACGATTCAACTGAACGCGCAGCACCTCTATGGCGCGCCAGCGACGGACCGCGACTGCGAAATGAAGGTGGTTCTCAAGCCTGGAGTCTTCGAGCCGGAGGCATGGAAAGGATTCACGTTTGGGAACGATACCGAATTCGCGACTGCGGTCGAAGAACTCGGCGACTCCAAGACCGACGCGCAAGGCAACGCTTCGTTTACGTTCAAGTATCTTCCCAAACCCGAAGCGAACCGTCCGTTGACGGCTATCGTATTGGGCCGCGTGTTCGAATTGGGCGGCCGCGCCGTGTCCGGAACGAAGGAAATCCCGCTGTTCCCGTCTGACATATGCCTGGGTATCGCGGGTACAACGCCTGAAGGCGGCAAGGGCATTGACGTCGACGTTGCCGCGGTGACACCCGCGGGTGCGGCGGCAGCGTTGCCTTCCGTGAAGGTTACGCTGGAACGGCAAACGTGGAATTACTACGTGCGCCGGTACTACGACTCGTATCAGCCGAAGTGGTCGGAGTCCTTCCAGGAAGTCGAGACGAAGGACGTCCCATTGACCGATGGCAAGGGTAAAGTCACGTTCACGATGGAGAACTACGGCTACTACCGCGTGCGCGTGCATTCCGACCAGACACCGCAGTTCAGTACGCTGTCGTTCTACTCGTATGGCGGCGAGTGCAATATCGTGAATCCATCGCGGCCGAGTTTGATCAAATTGACGCTGGACAAGCCGTCCTACGCGGTGGGAGACGAGGCCGTCGTGAAGATCGAAGCGCCATTCGACGGCAAAGGGTTTGTCGTTGTCCAGGGCCAGGAGATTCAGCGGATACTGTCTATCGACATTAAAGACGGCGTTGGTTCTGCAAAGCTGCCGTTGACTCGCGAACAGTACCCGAACGTGTGGATCGAGGCGACAGTCGTTCATGCGATCAAGGAAGGAAGCAGCCAAGTCTATCCATTCTCAAGCTTTGCGGCAGTACCGTTGAAGGTTAACGATCCGCGCCGATCGATTGCGATAGCCTACCCGGGCCTGCCCGAAGAAATCCGACCCGCTCAGGACACGCAAGTTACAGTAGAGACTAAGGATGCCGATGGGCAGCCTGTATCGGTTGAGGTGACACTGGCGGCGATTGATGAGGGTATTCACTCCATCACCGGATACGCCAGCCCCGACCCCGTGTCGTACTTGTCGCGTTTGCGTCAGCCGGACTTCCGCCGCACGCACTACTACGACAAAGTGGCCTACGACTTCGAGAAGCCCGCGCCCGGCGGCGACATCGAAGCGTTGCTGGCGAAGCGTGCTTCGGCAGTCGATGAGAATTGGATTAAGCCGGTGGCGCTGTGGTCTGGCGTGGTCACAACGGACGCGCAAGGCAAGGCCACGGTAGCCATGAGTATTCCCGAATTCACGGGTCAGTTGCGGTTGGTGGCCGTGGCGGCATCTGCATCGGCGGCGGGTGCCCAGACCGGGTATGTGTACGTGCGCAGGCCGTATGTACTGCAAACCAGCATGCCGAGATTCTTGTTGCCCGGCGACAAGTTCCAGTCGAAGGTTGTCTTGAACAATAATTCGCCGGACGAGGTAAAAGCGGTTGTGGGCTGGACCACGAGCGGCACGCTTGCGCCCACCTCGGGCACGAAAGAAGTGCAGGTTCCGTCCAAGGGCGAAGCTTCTTTTGCCGTCGATCTGGCGGCCGACCAAGCTATTGGACAGGGCCATATCCAGTGGTATGCCGCGTTCCAGGCCGCCGATGGTCATGAATTGGACCGCGTAACCGAGAGTGCCCCGATGCCGGTGCGCGCGCCCGCGGCGTTCCAATCGCATAACGAGTTGATCATCCTCAAGCCCGGTGAAAGCACCACGATCCGCAATACGAAGTTCCTCGACGACGCGCGGACCGAGACGGAAGTCTCGGTGGGAGCGAGTCCGCAACTGCGGTTGGCCGAAGCGTTGAAGTATGTCGTCGGCTACCCGTACGGGTGCGTGGAACAGACAACGTCGAAGTGCCTTCCCATGTATCTGCTCCGCAAGAGCAACGCGTTGACCGAACTCACGCTGGAGCAAGGTCAGCCGATTGAGGCCTATCTGCAAGCGGGAATTGACCGTCTGTTCTCGATGCAGACACCTTCCGGCGGGCTGGGCTTCTGGCCCGGTGCAAGCGACCCCTATCCCTACGGCTCTGTATACGCGCTGCATTTCCTCACGCTGGTGAAGGTAGGCCGCGAAATTCCGCTGCCGGAAGCGAGCTTCAAACAGTTGCAGGACTACGTGCGAAAACTCATCACGGATTGGGACGGTTCGGGCCACCAAAGCGACTTGTACCTGCGCGCGTATGCCGCGTATGTGCTTGCGATTGGCGGCGATGCCGAAGCGATTCGGCAGATCCAACGCTTTGACACGATTAGCGTGCCGCGCTCGTCTCGGCTACTGCTCGCGGCGGCGCTGGCAGTCGCGACCAAGGACGGCGACCGAGTAAAGATGTATATGAGCAAGGCGCCATTCCAGCCGTATACGGTAACGGAGTACGACGGAACGTTGAATTCCGATGTGCGCAACTCGGCTATCGAGCTACTTACATTGCGTCAGATTGGCGGAGATAAGACAGAAATCGCCACGAAGGCGAAGGATCTGATTGCGTGGCTTGAGGCGCATCGATACGGGACCACACAAGAAACGGCGTTCATTATCACGGCGCTGGCGGAGTACCTTAACGACCTGGCGTCGAACATCGACACCACCGCTGCCGATATCGTAGACCCGAAGGGTTCGTCGAAGATCTCGGGCAAACAGAGCTACAAGGGAGCTTTCGACGGCCCAGGTGTTGTCTATACCGTAAGTAACACGGGCAAAACGGAGTTGTACGTAAACGCGACCACGCGAGGCATTCCGGAGAAGATCGACAGCGCGGAAGTGGCGAGCAGCATGAGCGTGTCGAGAACGTTGTATACGGAGAAAGGCGAACTGGTCTCGGGAACGCAGTACAACCAAAGCGCAATCTATATCGTCGGCGTGACGCTCACGTGTGAACGCGACGTGAAGAATGTCGTTGTTGCCGATCTACTTCCCGCAGGGTTTGAGATCGAGAATCCGCGCTTGGAAGCGGATGCGTTGGAGGGTGAAGCCTTCAGCGGCTCCATCGTTCCGACGTACACGGATGTGCGTGATGACCGCATGGTAGCAGCTTTCGATTCGCTTGGAGCAGGCAGCAACAAGTTCTTCTATGTTGTGCGCGCGGTGACGCCGGGGACTTTTCAGCAGCCGGCCGTACAGGCGGAATGCATGTATGACGCGTCCGTCCGGGCGCGGTCCGTGCCTGGAACAATAGAGGTTACGGCAAACTAACCGTTAGCGGAGAGCCGAAACGAAACCGAGTGTGAGTACGATGCACCGGATCGCAAGGGTGAAAGCACGCTCAGAGCAATGTATTAGGTGGTGCAAGCGGCGGTGGTGCGTGACAGCCATCGCCGCTGCGCTGCCCGCAGTCGTGCTGTGCGCGCTTCTCCTGATCCCTATGGATCCATCGCCGTATCTGCATACGACAGCTTCGCGCGAAGTCTTCGACCGATCGGGAAAACTGCTTTTCGCGTCTCTAAACGGAGAAGAACAGTGGCTCTTCCCACGTCCGTTTGACGCGATTAGCCCGTATCTTGTTAAGGCGACCATCGCCGCCGAAGACCAACGGTTCTATTCGCATCCTGGAGTGGACACGATCGCTATACTCCGCGCGGTCGGGCAGAACGTGTGGGGCGGCGGCATCCACTCGGGCGCAAGTACCATTACCATGCAGGTGGTCAAGCGCGGTTCGCCATCGACGCGCACGATAGCCGGAAAGTTGTATCAAGCCGTTCAGGCACTGCGTTTGGAGAGGCATGCGAGTAAGACTCAGATTCTCGAAGCGTACCTCAACACAGCCCCGTATGGACTCAATTTGGTCGGGTGCGAGTCGGCGGCTCGCCGTTATTTTGGAAAGCCCTCCGTTGAATTGACCTTGTCGGAGGCGGCCACGTTGGCGGCCCTGCCCAAATCTCCTACCGCGCTTATGCCGCTTGCCAAGTCAGCGGCCGCGAAATCGCGGCGCGATTACGTGCTTCAACGCATGCGCGACGACGGTTACATCTCGCCGCAGGAATGCGAGCACGCCATGGCTGAACCGGTCACTGCCGCGTGGCACGACTTCCCGCTCCTTTCGCCGCACCTGGCCATGCGACTCAGCCGCGCCAGCGAAGAAGGAGCGCGCATACACACCACGTTGGATGCGCGTATACAGCTGCGTTGTGAACGGCTCATCGCGGAAACACTGAAGACCTTCGACAACCAAGTCACAAACGCGGCGGTAATCGTCGTCGACACGGAAAGCGGCAAAGTCATCGCTCGAGTCGGTTCCTCGGATTTCTTCAATACTCCGGGTGGAGGTCAAGTGGACGCGTGCCAAGCGGCGCGATCTCCGGGATCGGCACTCAAGCCGTTCACGTATGCTCTCGGCATGGAACGGCAAGAACTGTATCCGACGGAGTACTTGCTCGATGATTCGCTCGACTATGGGTTGTACAGTCCGGAGAATTTCGATCAGGAGTACCGGGGATTGGTATCGGCCTCGTATGCGCTGAAGCGATCGCTTAACGTGCCCGCTGTGCTGGTGCTCGAGCGAATCGGCGAAGACAACATGTACCGCTTTCTGCGACGTGCGGGTCTGTCATCACTCACGCGCGAGGCCGAGTTCTACGGGCTTGGGTTGACGCTGGGCAATTGCGAAGTGAGACTGGAAGATCTCACGGCAGCGTACCTCATGCTCGCGAATCTCGGCGCGTACCGCCCCTTGCGATATGCAGCAGATGAACCGCCTCGTGCCGCAAGGCAGTTGCTCTCTCGCTCAACGTGCTTGGGCATTTACGACATGCTCGAACAACCGCTTCCCACGGACTTCCAAAAGGACATTGTGCGCGCCTCGGGTACGCCTCCGCGCGTGTGCTGGAAGACGGGAACATCGTCCGGTTATCACGATGCATGGTCGTTCATGTTCAATCGCCACTACGTCGTCGGTGTGTGGCTGGGAAACAACGACGGGCGCGCGTCGCGCATGCTCGTGGGAGCGAAAGCGGCGCTTCCTCTTGCCGCTCGCATCTTTCGCTTCCTGCCCCAAAAACAATCGCCGTTCTGGCCGGAGCCCGGCGACGACCTGAGCACCGTCACGATTTGTGCGGTGAGCGGACTGCCTGCTTCGCGTTGGTGCACCCGGACATCAACCGCGCAGTTTCCCGCGGACCTGTTCTTGAATCGGTGCTGCGATGTTCACTATCCGCGCCCGTTGGGCGACGTCGATACCGGCACGCCTGTCGTTGAACGATGGCCGGCGGCCGCCCGCAACTGGGATCTCGCGCACATCGTCTCTCCCCTGCCCGCGCAGCAGCCCATGCTCGCGAAGAGCGAACGAATTGTCGGCTTGCGCATACTCGAACCGGCAAACAACGCGGAGTTCATTCTTACGCGCGAGGCCAATGCCGACCGTATACGTGTGCGGAGTTCGCTGGATACCACAGCGACTACGCACTGGTACTTGGATAGCCTCTATTTGGGCGAGTCAGGTCCGGGCAAGGACCTGTTTGTCGACCTGCTCGAAGGCGAACACCGCCTCACCTGCATGACGCTGGATGGGCAGACCGACAGCGTGAAGTACACGGTTGAACTGCCCGAAGGCTCTGCGCGATTCAAGACAAAATAGCGTTTCCGCCGCTTCAGGGTTGCAGTGTGTAGAGCGCTCCCGCAACCGCAGGGAATTTCACGATGCCATCGCCGGCAGTTGCGCTGACCTCTTTGCCATTCTGAATCACCTTAAGCGGCATCGAGGCCCGAACGACACACTCGCCACCCTTGTTGGATCGAATGACGGCTGACGTGATCTTTCCGGCATCCCATTCAATATCGACGACGAACCCGCCTCGCGCGCGCAGTCCTTTCACGCTTCCCTTCGGCCACGCGGCAGGCAACGCAGGCAAGAGCGACATCTCTCCCGCATGACTCTGCACGAGCATTTCGGCGATTCCTGCCGTTGCACCGAAGTTGCCGTCTATCTGGAACGGCGGGTGGTTGTCGAACAGATTCTCCAGCGTTGATTTGGCGAGCAGAGCGTGCACGTTTTCCTGGGCCGCGTTGCCATCTTCCAGTCGTGCGAAGAAGTTGATTATCCACGCGCGGCTCCATCCGGTATGTCCACCGCCGTTGGCCAAGCGCCGGTCAATCGACACACGCACGGCCTTTGCGAGATCAGGCGTTCCGCGCATGGTGAACTGATTGCCGGGATGCAGCCCGAACAGGTGCGACATGTGGCGATGTCCGGGTTCGGGTTCATCGAAGTCTTCCATCCATTCCTGCAACTGCCCGTGTTTACCGATTTGCGGCGGAGCCAGTTGCGCGCGCGCCGTCTCGAGGGTCTTGCGGAAATCGTCGTCCACGCCAAGAATCTTGCTCGCTTCGATGCAGTTGCCGAAGAGTCCCCACAGAATCTCCATATCCATCGAAGGCCCCATGCAAATGCTCGCCACGTTGCCGTCTGGCGTCCGGAAATGGTTTTCCGGCGAGTTCGAGGGACCAGTCACGAGCCAGCCGTGTTTGGGCTCCTTGACCAGCGCGCTGAGATAGAACTGCGCCGACTCCTTCATGATGGGATAGGCCCACGCAAGGTATTCGTTGTCGCCGGTGTACGCGTAGTGTTCCCACAGATGCAGGCACAACCATCCGCCCGCCATCGAATACAGCCCCCAAGACGGCTGTTCGCCGGGCGACGTGAAACCCCATACGTTGGAGATGGTGTGAACCACCCAGCCATCCGCGTTCCAATACGCTTTGGCCGTTTTGCGTCCTGGCTCGCGAAGGGAATCGATGAATTTGAGAAACGGTTCGTGGCATTCGGAGAGATTGCAGACCTCCACGGGCCAGTAGTTCATCTGGTCGTTAATGTTGTGGTGATAGTCGCAGTTCCACGGCGCGGAATAATGGTCGCACCAGATTCCTTGCAGATTCGCGGGCATATCTCCCGGACGCGAACTGGAGATCAGCAAATAGCGTCCAAACTGGAAGTAGAGGGCTTCAAGTCCGGGATCGTCCGCGCCTTCGCGCACGGACGCAAGGCGCTTGTCCGTGGGGAGCGAGGCAAGGTTAGCGTTTGCCCCGAGATCGATCGCCACGCGCGCATAGAGACTCCGGTAATCAGCGACATGCGCGTCGCGTAAGGCCTGGTACGATTTGCGCGCGGCGGATTCGAGCTGCGCCTTGCACGTTTCAGAGGGGTCCTGCCCGCGGTAGTCCGTTGCCGCCGCAAGCAACAGCGTCACGCTATCCGCCTTTTTCACGCGCAGAACGCTGCCGTCGCTTTCCACGCTGCCGCCATCGTTCTGAACGAGCAGATGAGCGGCATAGCGCATGCCTTTGCCGTTCCATGCGCGTCCAGCGAGCGCAAGCCGGTTGGAACCGTCGGCTTGAGCGACAACTGCGGGCTCGGGCCAATCGCTCGACGGAAACGGTTCCAACTCCGAATTGTTCTTGTTCGCTTGCGAGGCGCTGCGCGGATCGCGATCGAGCGTAACATCAAACGTCAGTTGACCGGGCTTGTCGCACGTGAACCGCACCACCAACACCTGATCCGGGGCGGAACTGAACACTTCGCGCTTGTACCAAGCGTCACCGATGCGATAACGCACACCTGCAATAGCGCTGTTCAAATCGAGGTCGCGTTCGTATTCGTCCGGGTCACGGTGCATTTTGGGAAAGGAGAATCGTAAATCGCCGAGTGTTTGGTAAGACCCAAACGAAGCCATACCACCCGTGCCCGTGTTCGAGCCGACGCCCGCGCACACCATGACTTCCGCCGTCAGCTTTTCCGCCTCGGCATATTTCCCCTCGAAGATGAGCTTGCGAATCGTGTCGAGGCTCTTGTGCGCATCGGGATTATCCGCGTCCTGCGGGCCGCCCGACCAAAGGCTGTCCTCGTTGAGCTGGATACGCTCGCGGCCTACGCCGCCGAAGATCATGCCACCGAGACGCCCATTGCCAACCGGCAACGCCTGCGTCCACCATTGCGCGGGTTCGCGATACCACAT
>JAIBAQ010000129.1 GCA_019695095.1 Candidatus Hydrogenedentota bacterium | reverse complement strand
GGTCGGTGATTTGCAGTTCCTCTTCGAGGCTTTTCGCGTCGCGCACGGGATCGACCGTGCTCAATGGATGCATCACGTTGTCATTCGCAAATGACCGCACCACATGCACCAGCGCGTCCACGCTCTTGAGCGCGTTCAACGCCGCCGAGTCCAACGCCTTTTCTTCGGCGCCTTCGCTCGGTGCCACGTCCACAAACTGGAATTCCGCGTAGGTGATCTTCTTCGGCTTCCAGATTTCCGCGAGCTTGTCCACGCGCGCATCCGGCACTTTCAACACGGCCACGTTCGAATCGCGGCTCCCAAACGTGCCCACCGCCGCGTTCGCGCCCGTCAAAGCATTAAAGATGGTCGTCTTCCCCGAACGCGCAAAACCGATAATCCCGACTTTCATGAAGGTTTCCTTTGTTGCTGCCAAGAAGGGGGATCGTACCAGTCCGCAGGCACGGGGCGCAAAAGGTTGGCACTGCCATGCTAAGTCCGCCTTCGGCGTGAAAGAAACCAGGCAACAAGGAAATCCTTGTTGCCTGAAATCCAGACTGTCATCCCGAGCGAAGCGAGGGATCTGGCTTAAGAACGACTCTTTCTGATGCCAGATGCTTCGCTTCCGCTCAGCATGACAGGTAGGAGCAGCCTGCGTCTTGCTCGCGGGGCTACGCAGGCTTTAACCAGGTACGCTCTCTGTGTCGCGATCGGCTTTCCCCGTCAACGACTCCGGCCTTGCTTCGGGACCAAGCACGGGCAGTCCCGTCATCGCGGCGACGGCGGATTCAGCGGCGGCCGCAAGGGTCTTGCGGTTGTGGCCTTCGGCGGGGATGGGGTCGCCAAACTGGATGTGTACGGAAATCCTGCGCAGGCCCATCAATCGCCAGGCGTGCGGGCCAAACACGTGGTCTTTCCAGTAGGCGACGTCTTCGGCCACGTCGATATCGGGCGCATCCGCATGCCAGCGGATGGCGACGGGCACGGTCTGGGCCTGAGCGTCGATGGCAGGTTGCGCCAGCGGCGGATAGAACGGCAGCAGACGGTCGCCGCCGGTCGAGGTGCCTTCGAGAAACACGCAGACGGAGTTTCCCCCGCGCAAGCGCTCGGCGACTTCGTTGGTCACTTCCACGAGCGCGCGTGCACGACGGCGCGGTACACCGATGTTCTTGGAGATACGGAAGAGCAGACCCACGAAAGGCCACGATTCGACGTCCACCTTGGCCACGAAGAAGCACGGCACCACGGAACCGAGTGCGAGCACATCGGCGTAACCAATGTGATTGGGCGCAACGAGGGAGCCTTCGGCGGGTTGCGGCCCAGAGGTCGTCACGCGGAACCCGGTTATCGCGAGGCACCAGCGCGTCCAGCGGCTGGTCCAGTGGGCCGCTTTGCGATTCTGCGTCTTGATGTCGCGAGTGATTTTCCGGAGTACGGCCCAACACACCAATAGGAACAGACTCGCTGCCATAAGTCCGGCGACGCGCAGCGCGGCAAGGACAGGACTGGAGTAGGCCCGCTTCCTTTGCGCGGATTCGGCTGTGGCCGTTGGCATGCTCATTTGATAACGTCGAGCCGCGAAAAATTGACCTCTCTGCCGTTCATGAGGATGAGGAAGTCGACGGTCCCGAATTCGCGGTCGATAACGGGTTCGGAGATGACCTCGCACCCGAGCCGTAGATAGGTCCGGAACAGTTTCGGCAATCGAATCGCTTCGATACCGGGATCGTTTTCGCGCGAAGGATCGCCGCACCGGCAGTGCGCCTTGGCGGGCAGGCGTAGGGTGGCGTGCAGATGGTTCTGGGCGCGAATGGTCTTCAGTGCGCGCCAGCCGTCGTCGGGGTCTTGCGAAGTCAACGAGCAGCACCCGAACAGATAGTTGTGGTCGAACAAGTTCGCGAATCCGCCTACGCCCATCCACAACGTGATGATTGCGGCAAGTGTGCGATGATCGTGCGCGAGACACGCGCGGCCCAGCTCAACCGTCTTGGGCATATAGGGCGCGAAATCGGTGAGGTCGAAGAACTGCGCGGCGTAGATACCGCGCGCCTGCTGTGCCCGGGTCATCGTTTGAATGCGGTACGTGCCGACGACACGGCTTGTGTCGCCTTCCAGCAACACGATATGCGTCATTTGTTCGTCGTACTCGTCGCGGTCGAGTCCGGTCACCGCAGCCGTTGCAAACCCTTCGCCGAGTTCGAGGTTGAATACTTCATAACGCAGCCGCAGCGCCGCCTCCACACACCGGTCCGATACGGCAAAACCAACCGTATAGGGACTCGTCTTGGTGCGCGGAAGGGTGAGCACGTCCACACGGTTCCAGCACGACTTCAATTCGTCCGCGCAGGTTAAGTCTTGCCGTGTTAGCGGGTGGGGTTCCACGATTGCGGCTCCGTCGTCGCGAGCAGTCGAATCCATGCGTTATCGTCCCTATTCGATTCGAGCCACGGCTTAATGCGTCAATGGATACGCGCGCGACGCCTGCCTGTAGCGATAGCAATCACGCAACAACCGAACCGGCCCCAATGCCCGGTGTCCTCTCCGGCGGTTTTCCGCGCCTATCTCAAATAGGATACGGAATTGGCGGAACAAAGTCTTGTAGGCGTTGGACAGGGTCGCGCGGGCATCCCAAATATGCGTGGCCTCCGCCCCCGCTCCGTTGATTTCCACGATGTTCAGTCCTTCGCCGCGCACAAATGCGTCGAGCGATTCGAACCGGATGTCGAAGCGGCCGAAATAGAACTCAGGGATAGACGACGCAATCTCGTGGATACGCGCTTCGAGTTCCGGCGTAATGCAGTCGCGGCCATCGCGAAACACCGCGCCTTGGGCGTGATTTCCCGCAAACACAAGCCGGAACCGTTCGCCCTCGGCCAATACGCGGTCCAATTGCGCGGTATGCCTGCGCAGGTACACGTCCTTGATCAACACGGCGCGCGGATCGGCGAGGATCAACTCCTGAAGCGTGTGCACTCCGTCGCCGATTACGAACGGGAATTCCTTAAGGGTCACCGACATGATATGGCCACGGGATTCGCGCGGGTTTCGGTAGTAGAGCACGCCGGCCTCATGCGGCAAATCGACCAATGCCTGAAGCACCATGGGGGTGTTTGCCGGGAATTCCCGTAGATAGCGGCGCAACTCCTCGGCATTGGGGATGCGTTGAACACCCGCGCCGCGTTGCCCCGTATCGGGTTTGGCGACGACCGGAAACGCGATCCCCGCTTCCTCCATGGCGCGTTCGGCCTGCTGCAACACGGTTTCCAAAGGAGTGTCCGCCGAAGGACGCATGAAGGGCGTATGCGTGGCGACCCATTTCCGCTGCTCCTTCGGCACCAGGGAGAGAATCTGTGACTTCGACTCGCCGATGAGCCCGCCGGAGTAGATGGACGGGTTCACGGCGGTGGGCAGGGTGAAACTCCGGTATCGCAGCGCCAGCCATGCGTAGTAGAAGCCGACTGGGATGTAGAACACGAACGGCGGCCAGAATTCGAAGAGCGACGCGACCGGTTCGACGGCCTCGGAAGGGGCATTGTCCGCGAGGAGACGTTTAGACGTGCGCCGTTGCATAAGGATGATCGCGACGATGAGTGCGATCGCCACGGGCCATTTGAACCTTCCCAACTGAGGCAATACCGCTTCGCCCAGCTTGACGACGGCCGTCAAGAGAAGGAACGTCCAGAGCAGCGAAGCCGTAACGGCTGCTCCCAGGAACCTCCACACCGACGCCTGGAAGATGCCGGCGCCCACGTAGGTAGGCAAACGGGTGCCGGGAATGAAGCGCGAAAGAAATACGGCGAGGATAACGTTGCGGTCGAACCAGTGCCGCACGCGGTCCAGGCGATCTTGCGTCACCCAGCCCCATGCAACGGTATTGGGACCCACCGCGCGGCCTATGGCATACAAACCGAGGTCGCCTAGGGCGATCCCAACGGTCAGCCCGACCAGGGCGGTCATAAACGCCATTCGCCCTTCGGCGACAAGTATGCCGCACGTAACGGTCGTCGGATCCTCAAGGATAAACGTACAGAATCCTGCGAAGGCTGCCTGCAACGCGGGCGTATCGACGAGCGAAATCAACGTGGACTGAAGCCAATCGGCCAAAATTACCTCCGTGGCGAAGCCGAACCCGCGGGCAACAAGGAAACCGAGAATTCGCGAGGCGTGCCGCACCCGCCTGGATACACCGCATTCCTCGGCCAGTATCTCATAACGGCGTGAGTTGTCCCCTCATCGAAATATACCTGCGTGATACTCCTGGTGGACGCATACGAGCGTTCCATCAGCGGCGACCACTCCGCCTCCCCCTCAGGCTGAAGCACATGAAACGCCGGAAGCGCGCCGCAAGAGTGTGCACCGTTTACCCGCCACGCGTCAAAGGCGTCTCTTCGCCGCGCCGTCACCTCGTCGGTCTTCCACGACGAGGAGGTAAGCATGGTCCACTCGGAAGTGTGCGGGTGATGCGTAAATGGAGAATCCACGGGCCACTCGAAGGTTTCCACCCTATCCAGCGCGGCCAACAGGATCGTGAACGACGGATAAGGCTTCGGATCGAAGTCAGACATTACAGCGGCCCGTATGGATTCAAGCGTTCCGTGGCCGAGCAGCCAAGGGACGATTTCGCCACGGCTGCGGGCGGCCTTTCCTGCTGAGCGGGGTGTCGCGTCGCTTTCACGGTACAAGTTTGTCAGGCAGGCGACCACACCGTATTCGCTGACGCCCATCCACGTGCCACCGCTATTGCCGTCGACCGGCCCTAACCACGAGATACCCGATTCGACGCGAATGATCGGCGGCAGTTCGTCCGCGCGCGTCTTCGCCTCGTCGCGATTCATGGTGACGAGCAGCGATCCTTCGCCGCGATGGACGGAAATCGTGCACATGTACTACACCCCGCATACCGGCGCTTTGTGTAAAGCGCGGATTCCCTATGTCTTACTGCGCCGCCCGGTATGCCGCCGTGGAATAGGCCACACTCAACCGTTCGGGTATATGAACGCCACGCATGCGGGCGATCAATGAAACTATCGCCAGGTGGTGAATCGTGTGGCCCGACAGAAACAGCAACTCCCGCTCCAACGTGCTGGACACAAAAGTAGGTTCGCCATCCGGCGACGGCATCTGGCGGATTCGCAGCGGACGTTGAATTTCTTCCGCATCGATGCGCGCGAGCATCGCGATGACTTCGTCGTTCAGCTCGCGAAAACGTTCCGGGTCGCGTTCGACCCGTTCGTCGCGCTCCCGCG
Source organism: Candidatus Hydrogenedentota bacterium (assembly GCA_019695095.1). Taxonomy (NCBI): domain Bacteria; kingdom Pseudomonadati; phylum Candidatus Hydrogenedentota; species Candidatus Hydrogenedentota bacterium. Next base: position 12,738 of record JAIBAQ010000129.1, on the reverse strand, counting down.
CATCGTAGTCAACCGTCCCTGCGTCCAGCCCTCGAAACAAACAGCGATAATGGTCAATGCAGTGGCGCAAGTGCGGTCCGATGGCGGGTACGTCACCGCAGGGGTCGCTGTATTGTTCCTGCGTAATGAGTTCGATCACGGCAGTACACCGGGCGCACGATTCCACACATCCATCAACGGCGGGATGCAACACGGATGTCACACTCATATGAAGTTCCTTACTGAAAAAGGTTCATAGTCTCGATATCGGATGTACGAGCAAAAAACGGACAGCGCCTGACATGCAGTCCAGGTAAACAGCTTACGATTTCGTCAATAACGCAAGACGGTATACTCGCACGACGGGGGTTCCATCATAGAGTTCAAGTTCGCCCTCTACCGACACACCCAACGCCGCCCACTGCGGATTGACTTCCAATTGCTTGCCATCGGCGCCGGCAAGGACGTAAACAACCCCGTTGCCTTGCAGATCGCGCACCAAGATTCCCGGCGGGGCGCCGCCCTCCAGACACCGCACCGCGCATGCGCGATGCACCTTACCCGTTGCGGGCCGCATTACCCCGAAGAAGCACTTGGTATCGACCAATTCCCCGGCAAGTTTAACATGCCCCAGCGATTCGACGCGACCTCGACTTTCGAGTTCGGCCGGTACGCCCAGAACCTCGAATGATTCGGGGTCGTTCATCTCAATCATCGCGGTGGAGTCCCGGTGGATAAGACTTCCCTTGAACCGCACCTTCTGACCATCGAATCCGCGCGCGAACGAAGGCAAACCCTGCTTGCCAAAACCCACGAGCAGGTAATTCGCGGTCAGTCCCGCCATTTGCGAGCTTGCCGTGACGTGCAACATGGGTACGGGGTCTTCGTACAGCACGCCTTCAAAGCTGCGCGCCACGCCGAATTCGAAGGCCCCTCGATCGAATGCCGCTTGCGCAACGGCCACAAGCACGGTAACGCACGGCAGCGACAACGCCAAGATCGCAATCAGTACACGGAGCCTCCTCGCATGTCGCGGCGGCGCTTGCTTTAGATAGCCGATGTAGAATTCGTTGTCGTGCGCATTGGATGCTTGCATGGCGTCAGGCCTTCACTTCCGCGCCTGCGCACGCGCTTCGCAACCCGTTTTCCACCGGACTTACGTACACGGAACCATCGATGATTCGTACGTCAAACGTCGGTATGACCTCCGCAAATGGCGGCGGGCTGCATCCATCTTCGGGATTGTATTGCCAACCGTGCCAGGGGCACGTGACGCAGCCGTCGATGATGCGACCTTCTCCGATGGGGCCGCCTTGGTGACGGCACGCGTTCGACAGCGCGAACACGCGCCCATTGTGAAGGAATACCGCTATGCGGTTGCCGCGAACGACCACTGTTTTGCCCCGCCCTTCTGCTAATTCATCGACCGCGCACGCGCGCGCGTACCCGTCGCGTTCGGCGTGTGCCTTCTTGCGGTCAGTGGCCGCTTCCTTACGGTATGCGGCAAGGTGAAGTCCAAATACCGCGGCAAACCCGAAGACCACAAGCGCCAGGAGCACCGGATTCCGCTCGGATTGCAGTGCGCCATACGCCACGTGGACCAACAGCGAACCGTAGGCCACGTAGACCATCATGTGAATGAGTTTCCAGACGGACGCGCCCAGGTTTCTCAGCCAGAAGTCGTGACTAGTCGCCGCCATGAAGAACAGGATGACCAACGCCAACGCTCCAAACGGCTCGAACGGGAAGTCCGAGATGACCCCGCCGGGCCGTGCATAGGGCAGGTAGTCCATGCGATACGCCGTGAATACGCTGACGATTGGGTTCGCTTTGCCAAGCGCGTGAAACTGAATGATAGCGAATACAGCGTGAATTGCGGCCAGCAGAAACATGGTCACGCCAAGATGCCGCCGGTTGTACAGCAGCGGAAGAAATCGGCGGTCCAAGCGGCACAATGGGCCAATGCACAAGATGATGTGCAGAAGGAGGAAAGCACTCACCGACGTGACGCGAATGATCAACGTCTCGGCGGTCACAAAAGTATTGGTGATCCACGTGGCGGCAACGAATCCCGTCGCACTCAAAACGAACAGAAGAAACAACGTAAGGTCATACAACCGTTTCTGACGATTCCAGTGAATGCCTTTGTAGGTTACAGACACGGCACATCCCTCACTGCGATTCATCCGCGGACAACGAGATTGCCTGCGTAAGCGTTGGGTCGAGCACAGGTTGACGCATGGGTACGATAGAGGTTCGCGTGAGGATTGCGGCGGCCACGACAATCGGCAGCGCAACGGCCAACACGTGAATCACCAGACCGTGCATGCGCCGCAACGATTCTGGCCGCACCGGGTATTCAACGGGGGCAATAAACGTTTCTCCCCTGTGGGCATGTCGCCACTTAGCGAGAAGGAACGGCCACAAGGCCACAATCCCGGGTGTAATGAGTGCGCGGAACCAAAGGCCCGCTCCACGCGTCGCGGAGTCGATTCGATGGAGTCCACGTGCGTGCAGCGCAATGGCCGCCAACACGCCCAAGCCCGCGTATCCCGCAAGGGCGACCAGTCCCATTTCTGTCGCACGCTCCATCATCGATATTCTCCTCTTGCACGCCCTGTACATTCGCGGACCGGCAAAAACCATGTCGGAGCAATTGACCGCTGGATGGCCGTCGATTACCATGCGGCACGAACAGGCGCACTCATCACACGGAGAGAAGACTATGAAGGTCGGGATTATCCTCGGCTCCCTGGGCACAGGCAGCCTCAAGCGGGACCTGCAGCGGGCCATGGCTATCGGGGTCCATGGAATTCAGCTATGGGTCGTCGATAACGAACTAGATCCCCGGGAGCTGAGTGGGTCGGGCCGCGAGGAATTGGCGGACTATATGGAATCGCTGGGCTTGGAGTGCACGGCGCTGTGCGGCGACGTAGGTGGCTTTGCCGATCTCAGCGTGGCGGATGAGCGGATCGCGAGGACGAAGTCCTTTATCGACTTGTGCGTCGACCTAAAGACCCCGATCCTTACAACACACATCGGGACCGTTCCCGATGACGCCTCCTCTCGCGCTTACCAGGACCTTGCAAACGCCGTGCGCGAGGTATCTGAGTACGCCGTCAACCGTGGGTGTTGTCTCGCTATCGAAACCGGCCCGGAGTCGGCCGAATCCTTGGCCGGGTTCATTGCCGCCGTGAAGAGCGATGGTACGAAGGTCAACTACGACCCCGCTAACCTCTGCATGAACGGCTTCGATCACATTGGCGGAGTGAAAACCCTTGCGCCATACATCGTCCATACGCACGCCAAAGACGGGGTATACGAATCCGGTAAGCACGGCAAGTATCAGGAAGTCCCCTTGGGCAAAGGCGACGTGAATTTTCCGAGGTATCTCGCCGCATTGCGAGACATCAGCTACACGAGTTTTCTCACAATCGAGCGAGAACACGGCGACGATCCCGCCGCCGATATTGTGGAAGCGGTGACCTTTCTCAAGCGCCAGGAGGGCGTGGAGCCGTAGCCAATACCATGGGGAAACGCCGCAAGAAGTCAAAGGCCGATCTCGAATCTCGCATGGTAGACATCGCCGCGTGGATTGCCGTGCGGGCAATCTGTGGCGCAATTGGCTTCTTCGGCACTTTTCTGTTGATGGGGCGAACGTGGAGGTTCTTTGCGGACGATTCCGGACCTTCGAGAGTTGTGGCTATCGCAACCATAGTGGGTGCGCTCTTCATAGTCGCTGGCCCGCGGCTGCTCAACGCGATATTCGACCGGACAAATGGCAATTAGGCTGGTTCAGGGTAGCGTGAATCGCTGTGGTTTTCCGTGTTGACGTTTAATACGTTGTAAGCCAGATCCTTCGTCCGCCGTAGGCGGACCCAGGATGACAATTCCCGAGCGATCTCGCCGCTTGTCATCCTAACCTGAGAGACCACGTCAGCGCGGGTTTCAGCAGAGGAGACTGCCCCGAGTGGACGGTATACTCTCACAATCGGGCCACACGCCCGCATGCCCCCCACTACTCGCACAGTCTGTTCTTCTGGAGCGCTGCAAGCGCGAAATACTCTAGCCTGGGGTGAGATTCGCGTCTTGGACGCGAATCGAAACCCCAGGTTCTAGCCCACGCCCAACGTGAGCCCTGTAAGGGCGAAAGCAACTTGCGCGATCCGTTTCTTAGGAGTCCGCCTCTGGCGGACGAAGGATCTAGCTCGCCAATCCGGACGTAATCTACCTGCATGCCGGGGCTCTCTGCCTCGAATCGTATTGATGACAGAGACATCCCGATTGCATCTCAGGTACGTCGACGATTCCGTCCGACGAATAGAATGGGAAGGTATGCGCTGCGGCGTCAGCTCAACAGATTCTTGAGTTCGCTCATGAATTCGTTGAGGTCTTTGAACTGGCGGTACACCGACGCGAAGCGCACGTAGGCCACTTCGTCGAGTTCTTTCAAACGTTGCATGACCGCCATGCCGATCGAATCCGTGGAGACCTCGTGTTCACTCGAATTGAACAGCGAGCGTTCCACGTCGTCGATAAGGGATTCGACTTGTTCAAGACTGACCGGACGCTTCTCGCAGGCTTTGAGAATACCGCTCTTGATCTTCCAGCGGTCGAACGGCTCGCGCCGTCCGTCTTTCTTGATCACCATCTGAGCGACTTCTTCGATTCGCTCATACGTTGTGTATCGGCGTGCACACTTCAAACACTCGCGCCGACGCCGGATCGAATCCCCTTCTTTCGAAGAACGGGAATCAACCACTTTGCTTTCAAGAAACGCGCAGAACGGACACCGCATGGTGGTTAGTTCCTGTTAGCCGACGTTTGCCCCCACAATAGAGAGACCTATCAACGCCTAGTACGCCTAGATGTTGTGTTGATACCCTACCAGATACAACATACGGCGTCAAGTGAAAAACGAAAGCCCTACGGAACCGTAGGTCTCGTGCCTGTACCGCCTTAGCGTCCCTATTTTCTCTGGAATTTCAGCCTCCTTGGCATGCTCCAGGACCAAGCTGCCCTCGGGATTGAGCAATTCGGCCTCGGAGACGGCGGCAAGAAGTGATGAATAGTCTCGATACTCGAAAGGCGGGTCGGCAAAGATCAGGTCGAACCGCTGCCCATTGGCGGCCAACTGACGTAAACCGGCAGGGATGGACAGGCGTCGGAGGGTCGCTTGCGCTCCCAACCGTGCTTTTTCGACGTTGGTCCGAACGCATTCCAGGGATCGGGGGTCGTTGTCCACGAAGACCACCGCCGCAGCACCCCGGCTCAGGGCTTCGATGCCGTTGGCGCCCGTACCGGTAAAGAGATCCGCAAAGCGGCACCCCGGGATATCCGGACCAAGAATGCTGAATAAGGCTTCCCGTACACGGTCGAGAGTTGGCCGGACACGAGTCCCCTTGGGGGCTTCGAGTCGAATTCCCTTTGCCTGTCCTGCGATAACACGCAACATGGTGGGATTATACGTAATTCATACGCATCAGTCTCTGGCAAGCTATTTTCGCTCTGAGAAGGCGTCCAATTCTTGAAGATGGCCGCCGCTTTCGGGGGTGACGAGAAAGAGGATTCTTCAAGTAATTGAAATCCAAAGCAATTTAAGTGCGATTGCTCCGCAGATATCTCCGGTAATGGTTGGCGCACGCAGTCAGCAGTGCTAAACTGATTGACGTAAACAGGTGTCTCGTCTCTACGCAGAGTAAAGCACTTCGTCAGTCCAGCAAATCAGGGGATGCCGCATGCACCGCCGTCCACTTGGAGACAATTTGCCCGCTGCGCTATCGCGCCGGTCCTTCTTGCAGCATGCCGCGGCGGGTGCGGCAGCACTCGCCATCGTCAATCCCGCGAATGTGTACTTCGCGCGTCCAGGTCTCGACACTCGTTCACTCCCCCCCAATCCGCAGGTTCGGATTGCGCACGTCGTTCTGCGTCATAAGCCGTCGCACTGGGTGGGTTGGCCGGGAACGGCCTATGACCTCGAAGGGCGGCGGAGAGATTGCGAGGACATCTTCTCCAAAGCAGCACAGCGCGCAGGCGTAATGTTGGATCAACCCGGCGTATTACTCGATGACGAAACGCAAGTTGAAGCATACGTGGAGAGACTCGATGCAGCTCCTCCCCACGCTGTGCTCATAAACCTGCAGCATTTCGACGCGTGGCCATGGACCGATTTCATCGCCGCGACGGGTGTTCCGGTGGTGGTGTTTGCGCCGGTCAATGCAGGGTTCTCCAACACGGTTCGCAGTGTCGCGGACCGGCCCGGTGTGCATGTCATCTCCTCATTCGCCTGCCTACCTGTCGAGCAGGCCTTTCGCCTGATCCGCGCGAAGTGCATGCGTGAGGAATCACCCCTCCCGGCAATTGGCTGAAACGGGCTTCGGATTACAATGCGAATCCAAATTCTGACCAACTGAGTGTGCGCGTCCCGATAGACTGCAAAGCAAAAGGAGCACTATGAATTCCAATCGCATCAGCAGGCGAGGTCTGCTTAAGCGCGCGGCAGCGGGCGCCATGGCCATGACATACTCCCATTCGCTATTTGGTCAGGAGAATCCACAAACGGACCATCCAGCTACTCCACAGCGGAGCCAGCGAAGAAGCTGCTACAACAACTTTGCGGAGCACCTGCTGAATGCCTTTAATCCCAACATGTTCTACCCCGAGTTGCCATATCGTTGGACAGACGAGGACTGGTTTCGCTTTCTCGACATGATCCACGACTTCGGGTTCACTCACTTCGAGTTCTGGCTCGTGCCCCGGTTGTTTTCGCGCGCGGCCCTTGAACAACCCTTTGGGCGCGAGTTCGCGCGGCAGATGAACGCAATGATTGCTCACGGCGCTTCGCGCGGACTTGGCATCAAGTTAATCGCGTGCCTCACAACCGTCGGCGACGATTGGCACACGCATTGTCCCAATGTACCGGAGGAATGGTCCGAGTGCCGCATGATCTGGGACGAATGGACCAAGCGGATGCCTGGGCTGGGCGTCGTGGGGATTTTCCCCGGCGATCCGGGAGGTTGCTCGCGCAACGGATGCACCGCCCGCACCTTTATCGACCGCGCGCTCGAAATTGCCGAGCTTGTGAAGAAGAACCAGCCGCAAGCAGAGATTGAGATTGGCACCTGGGGCACGCCGTTCTGGGGATGGGGAACGATCCAGGGTCCGCCCGACTGGAAAGGCGAGTTCATCCAGAGTATTCAAGGTTCCGCGTGGCGGTTCGACAAACAACGCGCGGACGACGCCATGGAGTACCTCATCAAGCGCCTGCCAGAGTTTCCGAAGGAGACCTCCGTGGCGATCAACCTCGGCTTCAATTCCGACAGCAATCCTGATTCGGAGGGCGGTGTACAAGACGCGCGTCCGTGGGCGCGGGAAATTGCCAAAACAAACCGCGTCGTGACGTGGGATTTCAGTCTGACCGAGGGCGAAGGCGCCATCGTGCCGCACTACCGGTTCGAGCGGTTGTATGCGCAGCGAAAGCGCGAACTCGACGCGGCCCCCTACGAGGGCGGGATTTGTTTCACGATGACACCGCTCCTGAATCAGCTCTCTCTCTACCAGTCGGCGCAGTCGTTCATAAATCCAAGCGCCGACTATGACGAGTTGACTAAGACTTACTACGCGCGCCTGTTTGGTTCTCAATCCGAACCGCTGGCGTCGCTGCTTCCGCTATTCGAAATCATTCCGGATTGGGGAAACTACAGTCGCATCGATCTCTCGCGAACCGCATTCCATGCGCGCATGCGAGAAGGGGTAGATCTCCTGCGTTCGCTGGAATCCAGCGTGAACGGAAATTTGCCCTTTCATCCCCACCCGGAACAGCACCGCAAGGACTTGTTGTTCTTCTTTGAGTTGTTCGCTGAGCTCAGTGGTGATTCACCGGACTTCGATCAACTTACGAAACGATATTGGCAGCGCGTCTACGCCATTTATGACCTTTTACCCAAGCATGTGGATCCGCGACCGCACAGCGCCACGCAACGTTTGATACGGTACTTCGATCCCAAGTGGGACCGCTCCGGCCTCGGGGCACTTCCCGGGAAGTGGACGGAATCCTAGCAGGGCATTCCGCGGCGCAGTGGCCGAACATGTTAACGCCCAGCATGCATGCTGGGCGTGGTGGAGCGAATAAGTCGATTGAAGCAGATCAGTGATGCGCATCCTCGAGCGGCGCGTCTTTGTCCACGAGCGGTTCAAGCTTCTCCGGATCCAGAGGACTGTCTACTCCGGACTGGTTAGCATTCCAATGCTCCTGCCAGTACGCTTTCGGGTCCCCGGATATGCTCGCCGCATCGACGCTCCATATCTGAGCAAGAGCCCGGTTCGCGGCGTTCTGCACGCGCGGGTCCGCCGCGTCAAGCTTTGCCAACAAGACAGGCGTGGCTATCTTACTGCCGGATTCGGCCAGCGCGTTGCCCGCTGCAAGCTGAACATCCGCATCGCTATCGATGAGACCGCGCGTCATGAACGTAACCGCCTCATTGTCCAAATTGTTCGATTCGCGAAGGATATGCCCATACAAACCGAGCGCGAAAGCGCGAAAATGGGCATTGTTCACGGTCATTCCATCCTTCAGATATGGTAATGCCGTTTGCGGATCCAGCATGTTCAGTATGGCAAGCAGGACCATCTTGCGCCCTAGAGAAGACGTGTCGTAAGAGGCCTTGATAAACTTGACCAAGTCGACCGTCTTGCTCATGGCAAGAATCTCTGACTCGATCTTCTGCCTTTCGCCGGGGTCGGTCGCTTTGCGCATGGCGTCCACCAACAGAAGGAACTTCTCGCGCTGGTCGGCGTCCAACCCCGTGTTGCGCTCCATTTCGGCTTCCCACTGCTTGACTTGAGGCAACACAAGCGGCTTGGCGGCATCGCCCCTCTTGTCGTTCTTCTCAATCGAGGCGATTTCCGTTCGGGCGAATTGGATGCTCTTGTCGCCGACGACAAGCTCGAAACAGTTCGCGTTGACTTCGCGCACTTCCCCATCCATGGTCGCACCGTCGGGAAAGACTATGGTGTCGGCGTAGCTATAGCCCGCTACGGCGATAAGTATTGTCAGTCCTAAGCGTAGATGCACGGCCTTACCCTCCCGTCAGTTGTTGCGCGCCAGGTACACCAGCCGGCGGAACGATGCTTGCGTAGTGTCTTCAATCTGGAAGAACGACTTCACGCGGCGGTCGTAGTACATATCGAGCGCAGTGCGCGATACGGTATCGTCTTTCCCCGGAACCAGCACGCCCAGATCGGGGCATACGATGCTGCCACGAATGGTCATCTTCCCGAAGGTGTTCGACTTGTGCCGCGTATAGCTGCGCACAATCGTGAAGATGGCGTTGTTCGAATACAGAAGGCCGTCGAATTTGAAATCGCGCCCCGAACTCGGCCGGGTCTGCTCGTCCGCCCACCAGATGTCCCGGAGTTGCGTCTCGCTGATCCAGTAGTTCTTCGGACTCAAATCCAAAATCGACGTGCTTGCGCTCGTTGTTACCGTCTTGATGCCGCTGTCCGTGTAATAGAAAGCGCATTGGTCCGCGCCCGTGTTCCGGTAGATGGGCTGGCTCGGACGAATGCGGTAGTAGCGCGGATTGTAGGATGAATCGGCGGTAGCCTTTTCGTACTCGAACTGATTGAACTGCATCAGTTCGGACGAGGTAAAGCTCGTCAAAGGTTCCGAAGACGTGTAGAAGCCGGGGTCGGTAATCTTCGCTCCGTAGTAACCAACGTCCTTACCGGTGGCGACTACCTTGTTCTTCGTGCGAGTCTCGGCCTGATACTCGCTCAAAACGCTGCTCGTACCCGACTTGTCCAAGCCTGTGCGCGTCAAGTAGTCGCCGATGATGATATTGCCGCCGGCAACGAGCGCCATGCCGTTCTTCGTCCCGTCGGCAGCGACGCCGTATTCGCCCGGGGCGTCTGCATACGTAGTATCGCCCACGACGTACGCGTTGCCACGAACCTGGATCTGTCCCCATCCTTTCACTTTGCCGGACAGCACAAGGTCGCCGTTGACGGCTATCTTGCCGTCGATGACGATCGGATTGGCATCCGTGCCGGTCAGAATCAAGTTACCGTTATACGTACCATCTCCCAGGTCGGCCAGGGCCGAGTTCGAAGTTGTGGGCAACCCTGTGCCCGTATAGGTTGAGCCAGCCGCAACGCCAAACGCCGTGCCGCCCGACACGGAACCTTCGGCGGCGTTCATCACGGCGTTGAATTCGCTGTCGTCCACCAAGCGGTTTCCGTTCTCATCGTTGAATGGCGCCGGGAAACTGGCCGGCAGTTCACCGTCCGTCATGGCTTTCTTGGTGGTTGGATAATTGAGATAGAGATTGGCGAATTGGTTCAGATCGCCATCGCTATTCGTGGTAGCGTTGGCGACATTCACCTTGGTCATGCCTCCCGTGGAACTCTGGGTGACCTTGCCGTTGCTTGTACTGAACTTGTAGGCGTCAAACGTCGAGTTGGCAAGCCCGGAGGCAGAAAGCGGGCTCGCATTCTGGTCGTACACCGTCCCGCGCGAATAGGTCGTGCCGGCCACAACGGAATTCGCGGCAAACGCGTCCGTGCCGGTTCGCACCATCAACGATTGAAGTGAACCGACTTTGATTCGGTCGAACGTCCCATAGAGAGATGTATCGCTGTTCATGGCGAGATCAAGCGGCGTGAATTTCGCATGACACAGAATACAGTTCACGTTGTTTGCGAGAATGCAGTACTCAAAACCCGTAAACAACTGGCCCGAAACCCGTACAGTCTGCGTGGCTGTCTGCGTGCGGTTGCCAATTCGGCCCGTCGCCGAAATCGTGAACAGACTGCCCGCGATATCGTCGGTGCGCGTCACATTCACCCGGACAATCTGTTCGCCGGTACCCAGCATGCGATTGTCCGTTTCCTGAACAAAGTCCACGCCGTCCGGGTTCGACTCGAAGGTACCGTTGCCGTTGCTGTCCGACTCCCCGCTGTCCTTGCTTCCATTTCCGTTGAGGTCTTCGTTGTTCGGAACCAACGCGTTGATGAAGACGCGGTAAGATGCAAGATTGCCCGTCGTGTTTCCGTTGCCCACGACGTAGTCATGCCATAAACGGCCAATGCCGATATCCACACCTGCCTTGCACGTTTCGTCAAGCCGGGCTTGCGTTACGGCACTGTCAGTCCTGAGTTTTGCGGTCTGCACCCGTGCGGCCACCAGCGTGATGGCGCCCAAGATGACAATCACCGCCAGGATGACGAGAATCAGCGCCATCCCCTCTCGTCCTTGTTTGTTAGCTCTCATAGTGGAGCCCTCCTTTGCCGCCGCGATACCCCGTCCTTGTTCGCAGCCTCAACCATCTCAGTTCTCAAGATAGATATCGGTGGTTACCGTGACGGTAGCCGGATTTGTCCGGCGCAGCCCGATTAATTTCGTGGATGTGAGCGTTACGGTCAGCACATTTCCATCAAACGCAAACGTCACATTCGACAAGTCGTTGGCTCCTCCTACCTCCGTCGTCTCACCGGCATCGTTTGTCGAACCGTTGCCGTTGAGATCCTGAATCCGGACAATGCGGCGCGACAGCACGCCGTCGCTGTCAGTATCTTCTCCCGCGGTCAAGCGGCCGTCGCCGTTCGCATCTTCATTGATGTAGCGAAACGTGATTGGGCGGCTCCAGTTGTTGCCGGTGGTATCCGCGGGCACTTGGAAGGTCACCTGAACCGGGCTTCCCAGAACGGGATTTGGCGTGACCGCCAGAGCATTCAAGGGTGGAATAAGGGACGTGTCGGTTCGCTTCGATGCAATCTGCAGTTCTTGCTGCATGGCCGCCAGCGCGTCGCGCACGTTATCTTGCGCCTCGGCCTTCGATTTTGCCGTCGCCGACGATGTTGAAGCCGATTGCAGCGCAACCATTCCCAACGCGCAAATTGTGGCCAGTATGGCGATTGAGATAACCAGTTCGACCAATGTAAAACCGCGTTTCTCCATGGACACGTACCTCAATGATCCGCCAAAACGCTTGAGAGCGCGGCCGTCAATTGGCGCCCCCGCATATCCACCCACGTACACGTGATCGTGACCTCCAACGGATTCGCGTTGGGATTCACGTAATCCACGGTAATCGTCTCTTGGGGGAGTGTTCCGGCATTCGGTATCGTCGTGCCATCCGGCCAGACGGCGGTTATCGCGTCCGGAAAGTCATCGGGATTTGTGTTGCGCACGTCGCGCATATTGCTAAGGATTGTTGCGCAGTCCTTTATGGCGGAGTGCCGCTGATTCTGCATGTCCAACGCCACGTAGTAGGAAACAAGAGACGTCGCCGTCGCCCCCATGACGATCGCAAACAACGCGATGGCAATGGTCAGTTCCAGCAGCGTAACGCCTTCCTCATCCCTGAACCGCCTGTACCGCATACCGGTATCTCCTTATTATCTACATTCGCGGGGAGTTCTCGAGGGCAGGCAAAATAGATAGGCCTGTGCGCCTTCCGTGAGCCACTCCGAGCCACGGCGCTTCCAACTTACCCCGAGGAAACGCCTTTGTAGACTCAATTTTTGAGTCCCACCACGAAACGCAATAGCACAAAGCCCCAAATTGCGGTCATTCGTAATTATGCCACATGGCGGGACTTTTGCCAAACGTTCGAATTGATTTCGTATCCTATTCTTAAACAATAACTTACGACCAATTGGGATGACTGAGGACCGGATCGCAATACCGCAAATCCCGCAATTTTGTTGCGAAAATCTGCCAAGATATCGCTGCACATTATCACTATATGCGAATTATAG
>JAIBAQ010000128.1 GCA_019695095.1 Candidatus Hydrogenedentota bacterium | reverse complement strand
TCATTTGGCAATTTCCTTGCAGGCGTTGGTGTGGAATATGGTATTCTATGCCGCTTTTATTGATGAAACGATCCGGGGGAGAAACGGCACATGGCCAAAGTCGTCAGCGCAGAAGAGGCAGTCAGTCAAATTCCGGATGGGTCGACCGTCTTGGTCAACCCAATGCCGATCGAAGAAGTATTACCTGCCTTTCGGCAAGTGTATGCAGCCAAAGGTTCGCCGAAGGATCTCACGGTCGTTTTCACGGCGGGGATGGGTCCGTTTGGAACGGACTACAAGGGCATGAATAATTTCGCCGTGCCGGGCATGTTGAAGCGGATGGTGGGGGCGCATATCGGCGTCAATCATTTGCTCATCAAGCTGGCCGTGATGGAAGAGATCGAATGTTACATCCTTCCGCAGGGCGTGTTGGCGCAGTTGTACCGGGAGATCGCGGGGAATCGGCCGGGCGTGATTACCACGGTTGGTCTTGAGACGTTCGTGGACCCGCGCATTGACGGCGGCAAGATGAATCAGCGCACGCGCCAGCAGGAAGACTATGTGTCTCTCATCGAGCTGGCCGGGAAGGAATACCTTTTCTACAAGACGTTCCCGGTTCATGCGGCCATCTTCAAGGGTACCACCGCGGACCCAAGCGGCAATATTACGTGCGAAGACGAGCCTGCGTTTCTCGAGTGCCTGGAAGTCGCGATGGCCGCGAAAAACCACGGGGGTATCGTTATCGCGCAGGTGGAGAAGCTGAGCGATAAGCCCGCGAATCCGCACATGGTTCGGGTGCCGGGGATATTCGTGGATTACGTTGTGGTGGCGCAGTCGCGCCAAGCGCATCCGCATACGTTGTTTGTGGACCACGACCCGGCTTTTACAGGGCAGAAGACCGTCTCGTTGTCCGACGTGATCAAGCCGATGCCGTTGAACGTCGAGAAGGTGATTTGCCGGCGCGCGGCGCGTGAGTTGACGCCGGGCATGAACGTGAACCTCGGCGTCGGCATTCCGCAGGGCGTGGCGGCAGTCGCGTTCGAGGAAGGGCTCTTCGAACAGATCACGATGAACACGGAGTTGGGCGTGATCGGCGGTGTGCCGGATGGCGGGAAGAATTTTGGGCCTGCGCGCAATCCTGCCGCGTTCATCTCGCAGCCGCAGATGTTCGACTTTTACGATGGCGGCGGGTTGCACGCGACGTGCGTGGGCTTGGCGCAAGCGGACGCGGAAGGCAACGTGAACGTAAGCCGGCTCGGTCAGAAAATTATTGGCTGTGGAGGGTTTATTAACCTGACGCAGGGGTCGCATCATTGCATTTTTTGCGGGGAATTTTCCGCGGGCGGGACTGACATCGTTGTCAGTGACGGCAAACTCACGATTCGCCAGGATGGCAAGGTCATGAAGTTCGTCGAGGCTGTGGAGCAGATCACGTTCAGCGGGAAGCGCGCGCGGCGCGTGGGGCAGGATGCGAAGTTCATCACCGAGCGGTGCGTGTTCAGGCTCGTGCCGGAGGGCATGTTGCTTGCGGAGGTTGCTCCCGGCGTGGATATTCAGAAGGACATCATCGACCGTATGGGATTCCGGCCCATCGTTCCGGATCAGGTGCCGTTGATGGATCCGGCCATGTTTGCGTAATGTGTGGCGCGGGAAGTACGGCGCTGCTTGCTTTCAAAAAGAGTGAAAACGAGAACTGAAGTTGAAGGCCTTATGCTATGCTAGCGTTTTCCGCGAGTGCGTATCGGTTGTGGAAAGGGCTCGCATCGGATACGACCGCAAATGCACGAGGAGGAGGAGGGACGTATGAGTGAGGGCAAGACCTTTGGAATGACCCGCAGGGATTTCACGAAGATGTCGGCAGCGGCCGGAGTCGCGGCGCTGGCGTTGAGTCGTTTTGAAATCGCGGAGGCGGCCAAGAAGAAACCGTTGAAGGTTGGTTTGCTGGGATGCGGCGGACGAGGCACCGGCGCAGCCACGCAGATGCTGATTGGCAACGAGAACGTGAAGCTGGTCGCGATGGCCGACTTGTTTGAAGATCGTCTTACGGCGTCGCTGAACAAGATCAAGAGCAGCGGCGACGAAATCGCGAAGAAGGTTGATGTTAACAAGAAGAATATCTTCATCGGGCTTGATGCGTACAAAGGCATTCTCGAAACCGACATCGACATTCTGATGGAAGGCACGCTGCCGTATTCGCGTCCGAAGCACGTGGAAGCGGCTGTCGAAGCGGGCAAGCACATCTTCACGGAAAAGCCCGCCGCGGTCGATCCCGCCGGCATTCGCCGTTTTATTGCCGCCGCGAAGAAGGCGGAAGAAAAGAAGCTTTGCCTGGTCGCGGGAACGCAGCGCCGTCACCAGAAGGCGTATGTGGACACGATCAAGAAGATCCATGATGGCGCGATTGGCGACATCGTTGCGTTGCGCGCGTATTGGTGCGGTTCGTTGCCGTTCACGCACGAACGGAAGCCCGAGTGGAGCGATCTGGAGTATTGCGTTCGCAATTGGTATGCGTTCTGCTGGATTTGCGGCGACAACATCGTCGAGCAGCACGTGCACAATCTCGACATCATGAACTGGGTGATGAAGGGCCATCCCGTGAAGGTGTTCGCGTCGGGCGGGCGCGCGTGGAAGACGAATGATCCGAAGTACGGCGATCTGTGGGATCAGTTCTCGTGCGACTACGAATATGCGAACGGCGTGCGCATGACGAGCATGTCGCGTCACTGGGACGGCGCGGACGGTGGTGTGTTCGAAGACGCGGTCGGCTCGAAGGGCCGCAGCAATTGCTGCGACATGATGGATACGGGCGGCGAGAAGCCGATCGATCCGTATGTTCAGGAGCACATTGACCTCGTGAATTCGATCCGCGGTGTGACGCCGTACATCAACGAAGGCGTTCAGGTTGCGGAAAGCACGATGACGGCGATCATGGGCCGCATGTCCGCGTATACGGGCAAAGAGTTGAAGTGGGACGATGCGATCAATTCCGATCTCAGCCTCGTTCCCGAAGACCTTAGCTTCGACAAGCCGTATCCGTTGGGTCCGATCCCGGTTCCGGGCAAGCCTGCGTAAGTGAATAGTCGCCTGGCGGGGAATGCGGTTGTGTCCCCCGCCAGGCGTTTTGTATTTTGGAGGAAACAGTTAATGGGCGCGTGCCGCCCAAGGGGGTGTTGACATGGTATCTCGTCGTTCGTTTCTAACTGCCACGGCGGCATCGGTTGCCGGTGCGGCATTGCTTCGTCCATCGGTGAGTTCGGCGGCAGCGCCGGAGGGCAAGCCGTTCTCGAAGCTGCCGCTTCGCATGGGCGTACAACCCGGGTTCTTCGAAGGCACGATGGCCGAGCAGATGCAGGCGATTGCGGATTGGGGATTTCCGGGTTACGAGTACATGTGGCCGGATGCCGACAAGGTGGCGGAATCGCGCGCGCTTGCGGAGAAGCTTGGTCTTGAATCCACGTGCATCGGCGGCGTGGGCGCGATCGCTCCCGGCAACATGGTGGACAAGTCGAAGCATGACGACATGGAGAAGATGTTCCGCAAAAACGTGCAGATGGCGAAAGACATCAACACGAAGCGGCTGATTGGATTGAGCGGCAACACCGATCCGAACAAGTCCATTGAGGCGCAGACGGAGAACGTGGTGACGTGTTTGAAGCGCCTTGCCCCCATCGCGGAAGACAACGGCGTGATTATCATCATGGAAGCCTTGAATCCTCTTGTCGATCACAAGGGATACTTCCTGACGCGCACCGATCAGACCATGGACATTCTCGAAAAGGTCGGCAGCCCTAACGTGAAGATGCTGTTCGATATTTATCATCAGCAGATCACGGAAGGTAACGTCATTCGTAATCTCACGAACAACATCGACCGGATCGGGCATTTCCATGTCGCGGACAATCCCGGCCGTAAACAGCCCGGCACCGGCGAGCTCAATTACACGAACATCTTCAAAGCCATCGCGTCGACGAAGTACGACGGGTTTGTGTCGCTCGAATGCGGCAAGACGGGCACGGTTGAAGAGGCGTTGAACGACGTGCTCCGATTCTTTGAGTGGGCCAAGGTGTAGGGACTGGCCAACCGTAGGTGATTCGAGCTTGTAGCAACCTCGCGCGGCGTCTGGCAGGAATGATCGGACGCCGCGCTTTTCGTTTCTGCCGACTTCACACTCGCATGTAGTCAGGATGGATGTTCTGGAAAGGCTCTAGCATGATTGCTCACCTCTTGATTGCCGCCGCATGCCTAACAACTGCGGCGGAGGCCACTCTGTCGCTTTCGGATTTCAGAATTCGCGATCCGTTTGTGCTTCCCGTGCCGGAGGAGGGCGCGTATTACTTGTATGGAACCAGCATGCACCTTCCGGCCGCGACAGGATTCGATGCGTACACAAGCACGGACCTGAAGACGTGGAAGGGCCCGATTCCCGTGTTCAGGCCGGAGCAGGGCTTCTGGGCGACGGGCTCGTATTGGGCGCCGGAGGTCTATGCGTATAAGGGGCGCTATTACATGTTCGCGACGTTCCATTCGAAGGAGCGCAATCGTGGTACGCAGGTACTGGTTGCGGATAAGCCTTCGGGACCGTTTCGCGTGCACAGCGATGGCCCGGTCACGCCGAAAGAGTGGCTCTGCCTGGACGGCACGCTCTTCGTTGACGATGCCCAGCAGCCGTGGATGGTGTTCTGTCATGAATGGTTGCAGGTGAAAGACGGCGAAATCTGTGCGGTGAAGCTCTCGCCCGAGTTGGACCGCGCCATCGACAAGCCGGTGCTGTTGTTCAAGGCAACCGATGCGAAGTGGGTCGTGGAAACGGGCGACACGAAGCACAAGGGATTTGTAACGGACGGCCCATTCCTGCACCGCGCGAAGTCGGGCGCACTTTGGATGCTGTGGTCGAGCTTTGGCGAGGGTGGCTACAAAACCGCTCTGGCCATTTCGGACTCGGGAAGCCTCCTGGGGCCATGGAAGCAATGCGAGAAGCCCATTTTTGAGGATGATGGCGGACACGCCATGCTCTTCACGTCTTTCGACGGTACTCTTCTGATGTCGTTGCACCGCCCGAATCGCCACCCGGACGAGCGCGCGATAATCCTGAAGGCCACGGAAACGGACGGGACTCTCATATTGACTCCGATGCCCGACCCGACCCCGTCAGCACGGTAATGGACCCGACAGATCGCCCGTCGTCACCCCAAATCGCACTTTTATCGGAAATTAGTCAAGAATTCTCTTCTTTTCTGTAACCGGATGCGGTATAATTATCACTGTCTTGGAAGGCATCGTTCTTTTTTGCGTCTGTATCTCGGATGGGGTTCATCGCAGTAGGGCTTGGAAGAGGAATGTTTTGCTCCGCACATACCCGGTTATCGCGCATAGCCGTGGCGGTGGCGGTGCTCGGGCCATTGGTGTGGGCCGGGACCGTCCACGCTGCCGATACCGCTCTGCCTAAGCGCGTCGTTGTGGAGACCCGGACGGGTCCTTACTTCGAGGTGGATGTTGCGCTCACGACACCGGGCAAAGACGTGGATGAACTGTCGGCGGCGGGGTACAACGTCACGAACGTCAACGGCAACGTAGCCACGTTGTACGTGACCGCGGACGAGCTGCTTTGGCTGTATTCGGACGGCTACTCGATGCTCCGCGTCGAGCAACAACCCACGGCTCCGCCTGAACCTGAGACAGCGCAACCGAAGGCGTTGGGCGCGTATCACGGATACACAAGCCTCACGACGGAGTTGCAGACGTACGCCGATAACCACACGTCCATTTGCCGGATATATACGCTCGGGCAAAGCGTGCAGGGTCGGGAACTGTGGGCGATGTTGATTACCGACAATCCCGACGTGGATGAGGAAGAGCCCGAGTTCAAGTACGTTTCCACGATGCACGGAGACGAACCTATCGGCACGGAACTTTGTCTGTATCTGATCGACTATCTGCTTGCGCAGTATGGCACCGTGCAGCGCGTGACGGACCTCGTCGATAACACGGCCATCTGGATCGTGCCGTGCATGAATCCGGACGGATTGGTCGCGGGTACGCGCTACAACTCGAATGGAGCTGACCTCAACCGCAGTTTCCCGGAACGCACGGAAATTGCGGGGACCCTCTTTGACCAGTCGCCGCTAAATGAAACAGGCAGGCCCATCGAGGTTCAGCATGTCATGCAGTGGACGGCCGACAACAGCTTTGTGTTGTCGGCGAATCTCCATTCGGGTGCGCTGCTTTTCAATTATCTTTATGACGACGACGGAAAAGGCTCGGGTGTGGATGCGCCGACTCCGGACGATACGCTGATTGAAGCGCTTTCGTTGCGCTATGCCTCGCACAACACGCCGATGTACACGAATTCATCGCCGTCTTTCACCAACGGCATTGTGAACGGCTCGCTGTGGTATGAAGCGTCGGGAAGCATGCAGGACTGGAACTACCGGTATGTCGGCTGCATCGAAGGCACGGTTGAGTTGTCTACCACCAAGAAGCCGAGCGCGGCGCTGTTGCCGACGTTTTGGTCAGACAACCAGGAGTCGATGCTGTCGTATATCGAAGGCATCCACAGGGGCGTGCGCGGGCTTGTGACGTCGTCGGTTGATGACAGCCCCGTGTATGCGAAGGTGACGGTTGCGGGGAATGCGCAGCCGGTCTTCACCGATGCCGACGTGGGCGATTATTACCGCTTGCTGTTGCCGGGAACCTATGACCTGAAGTTTGCCGCGGTTGGTTTTGAGAACAAGACTGTTGAAGACGTGACGGTTGTCGACGGCGCGGCAACTCGGCAGGATGTCGAACTCACACCCATTGATGCCGACGTTAATAACGACGCCGTTGTCGACGCAGCGGACATCCAGGTGGTCGTGCTGGCCATTCTGGGACAGCCCAACGGCGGATTCGACGCCGACGTGGACAAAAGCGGCGCGGTGAATACCGTCGATCTGCAGAGTGTTGTTGTTGCCCTCCTCAAGCAGTAGGCAAGGACACAGTCGCCGACTAGAGTTGCCTGCCTTAAACCACTCTGGCCTGCCATCGAAGGCGCGCAAGCTTGAAGCAGCAACCGTATTTGGAACGCCCCGATTTGAGGGGCGTACATTCCGAAGATACTGCATTGGAGGCCGCTGGATTTGTCGTAAGCCTGTGCCCTACTCGTAGATTACGGTCAACGCTGCGCCGCATTTGGCGATCGCGGCGCTACTCGGGCAGTTCTATCTCGCAAAGGCGAAGAGTCCATTGTCATCATGTGGAAGTCGCAGTGAATCCAAAGATGGATTCCCCCCTTCGCGCGAAAGACGGGAGGCTGTCTGCGGACGATTGCAGAAAATAGACATGGGTCCATTTCGTTTGGATTAAAAAAACGAATCAACAAGCGTCCTGTCTCAAAGTGAAATCCGTCATGCCGCGTGTGGTAAGGTTGCTGCTTCGGAAGCAGCAGGTTAGTCATGAGCGAAGCAGGCGAGATTCGGTTCATCTCCAGGACGGGTCATCGGGGGTATCGAAACCCACGCGATGTCGTCGAGGCGCGCACCGTCGGCGATGTGTTGCCGGCGCTGGAACAGATCGAGCGCGCTGTCGCGAAGGGAATGCACGCGGCGGGGTTCGTTGCCTACGAGGCCGCGCCAGCGTTTGATGCCGCGCTCGCGTGCCACGATCCGTCGGACTTGCCCTTGTTGTGGTTTGCTCTCTACGACGGCATCGATGAGCGGCGGCAACCGCCACCGGGCGATAACTATGCCGTGGGTACGCGGGAGCCGCGTGTGTCGGAGGCAGAGTATGCGGCGTGCATCGCGCGTATACGTGACTGGATCGCTTCAGGCGATACGTATCAGGTGAACTATACCTTTCCGATGGACGCGACGTTCTCGGGTTCGCCGTTGGATTGTTTTTACCAATTGGCGCAGTCGCAACGATCCGATCATTGCGCGTACATGGATACGGGGCGTTTTCAATTGCTGTCGGCGTCGCCGGAATTGTTCTTTTCGCTGGCGGACGGGGTGTTGCGCACGCGGCCGATGAAGGGCACCCACGCGAGAGGGCGGTGGACTGCGGAAGACGCAGCGTTTGCCGAAGCGTTGCGCGCGTCGGAGAAGGAACGCGCGGAGAACGTGATGATCGTCGATCTCCTGCGCAACGACATGGGCCGTATCAGCGAAACAGGTTCCGTGCATGTGGAGCGCCTCTTTGAGACGGAGCGCTATCCGACGGTGTGGCAGATGACTTCGACGATTGCGTCGCGCACGGGCGCCAACGTACCCGAAATACTCAACGCGCTGTTTCCTTCCGGCTCCGTAACGGGTGCGCCCAAGATCCGCACGATGGAAATCATCAAGGAAATCGAACCCCATCCGCGCGGCATCTATTGCGGCACGATGGGCTGGTGGGAGCCGGGTGGGCGCGCGGAGTTCAACGTCGCCATTCGCACAATGACCGTAGACTCTGAGAAGGGGACCGCCACGTACTCGGTGGGAAGCGGCGTCACGTGGGATTCGTCGGCATCCGCCGAATATGCGGAATGCGTGTCGAAAGCGGCGGTACTGCACAACCTCGGCGAGCATTTCGATCTATTGGAATCGATCCTTTTGCGTGAGGACTACTATCTACTTTCTGAACACTTGGAACGTCTTCGCGATAGCGCCACGTTCTTCGACTTTCACTATGATCAGGCTGCGATCGAATCGCTCTTAACTGCAAAGAGGGAAGTATGGCGAGCGGAGTATGGTGACGCGCCCTTGAAGGTCCGGTTGTTGCTCTCACGCGATCAGAGTGTGCGGGTCGAGGCTGCGCCGGCGCCCGAGTCGACGCGTGTGCGGGTGGGCTTCGCCGCGCACCCCATCGACGAGAACAACGTGTATTTGTTCCACAAGACCACGCGTCGCGGGGCGTACGAGGCGGCGCGGGCGTCGCGTCCCGATTGCGACGATGTGATACTGTGGAACGCGCGCGGCGAGGCAACGGAGAGTACGACGGCCAATCTCGTCGTGGAAGTGGAAGGCAAGCGCCTGACTCCGCCGATACCGTGCGCGCTGCTGGCGGGCACGTTTCGGGCGCGCCTGTTGGCGGAAGGCGCAATCGAGGAAGCGGTGTTGACGAAGAGCGACGTGCGCGCCGCAGCAGCCATTCACTTGATCAACTCCGTCCGTGGTTGGATTCCCGTGGAATGGGTCGACGAGCAAGGTAGCAATCGGTGACAACAGACTTGGATCGAGCGCCCGCAGGGTCACGGTTTGTCCTATATGTGATGGCCTTCGCGTGGCCGTGGGGCGTGTACGAGACCGTGCCACAACTCTGGCTGCCGCTATCGACCTTGACGGGCGTCTTTCTTCTTGGGATATGCGCGGTGGACGCGGTCCGGCGTAGGCGTCTCGACATTCCTTTCGACCTGCTGTGGCCCGCGCTGGTGTGGATGCTGATGGCCGTGATTGCGCGCATGGGCGGTCACCGCGAGACTTCGGAGTCTGTGTTCACGGCACTTGTCTACTTGGCGGCAGTCTATGCGACGCGGTCACGAGACACGCTCGCGAACTGTCTGTGGCTATCCATGGTTTCCGGAGCATGTGTCGCCGCGCTCACACTCTTCTCGCGTTCGGGACTTCTTATGCCTACGGCCTTCCTCATCGATGCGCAGACCATTCAGGAAACGCACGCGCGCTTGTCGACACGGTTGTTCGAGTCGCCGCCCATGTTCGCGTTCGCGCCGACGCTGTCATCGGGGCTGTGTACGCTCCTGGTGTGTGGAGCGATTGCTATCTACGCTGCCGTCTCCCGAGGGGTCTCGCGCGCCGCGCGATCGTTCGCCGTCGTCGCTGGGCTGCTTGTGGTCAGTGCACTCATGACCAATACGCTTCCGGCTCTCGAACGTATTGTGGAGTGGCGTCCGCTGGCGGGGTTGAGGACTTCCTGGCCCGAGGTCGCGGCGAGCGCCGTGGTACTGTGGCTTGCTGTCTGGATTGCGTCGCGAAACGCGACTGCGCTCCGGCGCGAGCGTGGTTCCGTGTTTCACCCTGTTGTCAGCGGTGCAATTGTTGCCGTGGCGGCATGGCTCGCATTGCCGTTCGAGGTTGTGCCGATGCACGGGTTTCTGCTTGGGGTTGCGGCCGCGTTCGGATTGCGCGACGCGCCGGAACCTCCCCGCAAGCCGACCCAATTGTGGTTCGCGTCGCCCATCGTACTCCTTGCGTTGCTTAACGTGTGGACCGTGTGGCCCGGCAATGTGGCCGACCCGCGCAATTACCGGACCGCAAATATTGCTGACATTCAGCAAGGCAATCGCGAAACCGCGTTCGACCGCATCGCCGCGTTGCGCGCCTTTGGCGTGCAGGAGCGCAGCCTTTACTTGTCGCAGTCGCAGGTGGCGCTCGCCTACGAGCGCCCCCACTGGGCGGCGCATTCGCTTGGACAATCGGTCCGCTTCGCGGGACCTTTGAGGCCCCTCTTGCCGGAGCCGACTCAGGAAGACGTGCAGCGGCTTCTCGCCGCGCTTCGCGAATTCACGTCCAACGTGACGGATGCGGATGCATCGCTAGCGCAGGAGGTGGCCCTCGCAGAAACGGGACAGACTGAGGCCGCTCTGTCGCTACTCGACAGCCGGGCCCGGCGAGAGCCTAAACTTTCGCTGATCGAGACACCGCACGAAAGGGCCGCCGAAGCGTTGGCGTTCTTGCTTGGGGTTCCCGAAGTTGAACAGGAACTGAGCACATGGCCCCACGAGAGACTCTGCGCGACGCTCGACCGGATTGACGCCCGCGTAGAGCCGGTGCCGGAGGGCTTCCCGAACGATCTGTTGCCGATGATTGTGGCGTACCGTCCGTCGGCAAACGGATACGCGGTTCGGGTGTGGACCAAGATCCGGCAGGTGGCAGCGGAAGTCCCGATGCTATGGGTCGCGCCGCACTCCCCGCCACCCGATGCGAGCACCGTGGCATGGAGGCAAGCGGCGCCCATCGGCAGCGAGTGGTGGCGGTTCACGCTATCGTTGCAGCCGAGAGCGCAGGCCATTGCGGTTTTGGTGGGCAAGGATGGCGGCGTGACTATCGAGGCGAATCCGCTGCCGCTGGAGGCATTGCCGGACGACGCCGTGGTGTTGATTCTCCGCTAGCAGGCAGCCGTGTTGTGACAGGTTTCGTGGGTCGTGTGATGCTCTTTCAGAGCGGACGACAGGGTTGGGCGCTTACCTGGGGCGACGTCCTCCTTCGGAGGACTCTGCCCCAGGCTAGCATGTAATGCGCCGTCGGCGCGGAAGACAGAACTTGGACATGACGTAAAGGATGACTTCTCTGTGGAATAGCTGAAGATGGCACCGGTAATCGTTTCAATTTTGTGAATCGTGTAAATCGCGTTCCATATTTGGCCTCGCGACGTTGAAGAAGATGTGGATCGTTCTGGCGATTAGTACTGTTTCGCGCGTGGTGGTTCGCATTTCCACTTTCATGAAGCAAGTCTCGTGTCGTGCATGTCTTGTTGTGGGGGCAAAAACCAAGGGTGTACACTTGAGTTGGCTGTGCTCACGTCGATTGCGTTGCCTCGTTTGCACGGTTCGGGTCAAATCCAGGAAAGGATCACGCAATGTACGTGTCGGTTCGCGATAACATGGTCGCCTCGGGCGGTACGGAAAGCCCTGCGGCATTGATGAGAAAGATGGGCGTCGAGGCCGTGGAGATCAACCTTCAGCAGGATTTCAAGGTCCGTGCGATGGATTCGCACGACAACATCGTGCTGTCGAACGACGCGGACGTGGACGCGTACAAGGCACGTCTTGCCAACGTGGGCATTCGCGCGTGCGGTCTGCTCACGGCGCGCGATTTCAGCGCAAGCGATATGGATGCGAGCATCGCATGGCTGGCTCGGTCCATCGAAATCGCGGACCGCTTGGGCGCGTCGTGCGTTCGCATCGATTCGGCCATGTCGAAGGAACGCGAACTCGATTTTGGGACGCGCGTCGATATGTTTTCGAAGGGGTTGAAGGGCGCGCTTGACCGCACCAGCGGCTCGAAGGTGACGTTGGGAATTGAGAACCACGGTTTTCAAGGCAACAACCTCGCTTTTCTCTTAAATGTGTATGAGGAGGTCGGTTCCGATCGGCTCGGTTCGACGATGGACGTCGGCAATTTCTACTGGCGCGGTTATCCTTTATCGGAAGTCTACGGAATCTTGCGCATTCTCGCGCCGCACACGAAGCACACGCACATCAAAAACATCAATTACCCAGAAGACAAGCGCGAAATCACGCGCGAGGCGGGTTGGGAATACAGCACGTACATGTGTCCGATTGCGCAAGGCGACATCGATATTCAACGCGTCGCGCAACTGCTCAAGAACGCCGGATACACGGGCGACCTGTGCCTGGAAGACGAATCCCTCGAACGGTATGAAGGCGACGAACGGCTCAAGTACCTCGAAGAGGACGTAAAACACCTCCAGAAGATTGCGGCAGCCATTGGATAGTTCAACCGGCACACCACCGTTCCGCACGTGGCGCATGCTTGTGTTGATCCTCGCGGGCATCGCGTTGGTAGGGTGCGCCGTGTATGTCGCGCAGCTTGTGCGACTGCGGGAGTCCTTTTCGCTGGATTGGCGCGGCACGCCCATTCAAGGGACGGTGGAAATCATCAACACGGAACAATACCGGCTGCGCTACGAGCTTTCGACGGGCATCATGGCTCAGACTGTCAAGGGCACGTTGCCGTTGTACCAGAAGTTAGTTCGCGACGGCGAGAGCGTGACGGTGATGTATGATCCGCTAAACCCGACCAACTTTCAGGCGCGCGGGCAGTCGTATGTGGGCACGGCCATTGTGGGCATGCTGTTTCTCGCTGGTATGGGGTGCGTGCTGTATGCGCGGCGCGCCGCCATTCGCTCCAAGCGCGCTGCGACTACGCCGGCTCCGGCGGACAACGGAGAAAGACGAAAGAAGAAGTCGTAGTCCGCGTCACTGCAAAGCGCGCGGATCGTTGGGGGATAGCATGACGATACTTTGGACAGCGTGCTGCCGGGTGGGCAGTGAATCATGACTTCGCGCGAGCGGCTTCTCTGTGCACTAAACGGCAAAATACCCGACCGCGTGCCCATTTCGACCTACGAGTTGTCGGGCTGGAATTCGAAGGCCTTCGAGAACATCGACCCTTCCTACAAGGTCATGATGGACGCGATTCGTGAAGGCACGGATTGTGTCTGTATGTGGGACCCGGCCAGCAACGTAACGTTCCTTGAATCGTCGGCGCGCGTGCCCATAGAGACGACTGAAGAGCGCGGGGAAGATCGCGTCATCACGCGGCGCACGATTCACACGCCGCGCGGTCCACTCACGGAAATGTCCGAAGTGGTTGATAACGTGTACACCGTGTGGCGGTCGGAGCGCTGCTGCAAATCGCCGTCGGATGTGGATGCGGCGCTGTCCGTTCCGTATGAGCCTCTGACGTACGACTATTCCGATTACGATCGGATTGCCCGCGAGGTGGGTGACCACGGCATTCTGATGGCGTCGGTGCCGGATGCCTTGTGTCTTGCGGCGGAGATGATGGAGTTCGGCGCGTTCACGGTGTGGGCGCTCACGGAAACCGAGCACTTTATACGTACGCTCGATACGCTGCACGAGCGCAACATGGAGAACTTGCGGCGCATGCTTTCCGGGCGCGTGCTCGATCTGTACCGCATCTTCGGCCCGGAATATGCCAGTCCGCCCTACCTGCCGCCGGAGCTGTTTGCGAGGTTCGTGACGCCGTACGCGCGCGACATGGTCCGCGTGCTGCACGAGCACGGCGCGAAGGTACGTTTGCACAGCCACGGGCGGATTGGACTCGTGATCGACGCCATTGTCGCAACCGAGTGCGATGCGCTCGATCCGTGTGAGCCGCCACCCGACGGCGACATAACGCTGGCGGATTTGAAGCGTAGCGTCGGCGATCGCTTGTGCCTGTTCGGCAACATCGAGCTGAAGCAGTTGGAGCTGGATGAGCCCGAGTCAGTTGAGCGAACGGTGAGACAGTGTATGGAAGATGCGAAGGCCGGAGGGGGCTACGTAATCATGCCGACGGCCTCGCCCATTACCAGTCCACTCTCGAAGAAGACTGAAGCGAACTACATCGCCTTCATCGAGGCGGCCCACCGGTACGGGGCGTACTGAACCTCACGCGTTGCGTCTTCGCCGAGCGCTGCCGCAGTGGCGCGGTGCTTGGCGAGAAACTCGCGCAAGGCCTTGATGAACTGTTCGCTGTGTTCTTTCTTACGGAGCAGCGTGATGTGATTGCCGCCCTGAATAACCACGACTTCAAGATTCGCCATGACACCCGTCATGTTGTCGACGCCGGTCTTCAGAGGATCGTCGGAACCCACGATTGATAACGTAGGAACTGTGTTTGCGCGCAGTTGTTCCTCGGTGACCGCAAGCTGGGGCAGTTCGCGCAGCACTTCGGCTAACGCGGCCTGGTCATTCAGACCTTTTAGCGTGCGATTGACTGTCCATTTCCGAATGCCGCTGAACAGACCGCGCTTGGGGTCAACCAGAGTCATGAGCGGGCCAAAGCCATTACCCTGTTCGAGCGAAGCGATCAATTCGGTGCGCCATACCTGGCGATCTTCACCCGCATTCTTCTCCCATCCCCCACCGCAGGGCGCCGCGCTCAACAAGCGCTCGGGATGCATCGTGATAAGTTTCAGCGTGATGAATGCGCCCATGGAATATCCGACCACATGCGCCTTCTCAATCTTCAGATGGTCCATAAGACGGACGACGTCTTCCACCATTTCCAAGCCGTATTTGCCGGCTTCGTGCGGTTTGTCGCTAAGACCGTGTCCCCTGTTGTCGAGCGCGATGACGCGGTAGTCCTTCGACAGATCCTCAATGATCTTGGGCATTCGCCAATTGAGGTCCGCATTTGCGGCGAACCCGTGAACGAGAATGACGGGCTCGCCTTTACCCTCTTCAATGTAGTAAATGCGCACGCCGTTGGAATCAAAATACTGACCCGGAGTGCGTTCGAACGCTTTGCCCGACAACAGCCATGCTCCCGAGCCCGCGGCCGCGAACAGAAGAAGCACTACTGCAAATCCAATGCGAAGAACCTTGTGCTTCATGTCATTTCACCCGATGAAAGGTGCCTCCTGGTCTGATTGTGTTCGCGTCATCCCATCCTACAATACGTGGCGAAACACCATGTACCCTTCCGCGGCCTCGACGCTGACTTCGCGGCCACGCACGCGCGCGGTGTACTCGACGTTTTGCGGACTCGAATGGTGAATCGGATCGCGCATTTGCGATTCGTGCATGGTAAGCGCTTTGAGCTTGTGCTCGAGGAAATCCGAAATGTCTATGTAGAAGTTCGGGTGAAACTTTTCGCGCTCCAGGCTCCAGAACAGCGAGGTGTTGTCGTAGCCGAGCACAATGCGTTGGAACGGTTTTGCGGTAGGCACGCCGGGACGCGCCGCGGTCCACGAGGCGCGAAACACGGCTTCGTGATCCTGGTTGTAAGACGACACCGGAATCGCAAGCATGGTGGGTTTGAGGCGGTCCAACGCCAGCCGGGCTTCGCGTTCGAACTTAGCGACAAGGTCGCGCCGGGGAATCACGTCGAGGCGCAGGTGCGTCTCCGCGTCGCGGTATAGCACTTCCCAGTCATCGACTTTCAGAAACTCCATCACCTTCGCGAATTCCTGTTCGCGGGTACTTCCGGAGACGATCCCTTCTTTGCCGTCGTAGTGCTTGAGGTCGCCGACGGAACATACGATGCAATAGACCTCGCCACCGAGATGTTTGATGCGTGCCATGGTGCCCGCGCAGCCGAAGCATTCGTCGTCCGCGTGCGGCGCAATAACCAGGAGGCGCTGTTTCGAAAGGAACACGTCTTCAGGTGTCAAGTTGTTTCTCCTCGATCAATTTCTCGTACAGCGTTTCTATTTCCGTCACCATGCGATCCAGGCTGAATCCCTGCGCGTGCGCGCGCGCTTCCGCGCCGATTCGCGCGCGCAACGAAACATCGCTCGTCAGCCGCAGAATGGCCTCGGCCAGCGCGTTCGCATCCTTGGGCGGAACGAGGAACCCCGTTTCGCCGTCGCGAACGATATCCGGCACGCCGCCCACCGCCGATGCCACGGACGGCACGCCGGCTGCTGCCGCTTCCACCAGCACGCGCCCCATGCCTTCGTTCACCGAGGGCGCGACAAACACATCCATTGCAGCCATCAAATTGGGCACGTCTTTGCGGAGTCCCAGAAATCGCAACCGACTGCCCAGGTCCGCGCCCGCCCGGCGCAACTCGTCGGCCATGGAGCCGTCGCCTACCACGATGAAGTGCGCCTGCGGAACGCGTTGCGCCACTATACGCGCCGCGGCGATAAAGTACGAGAAACCTTTGATGGGTTCAAGGCGGCCCACGCCACCGATGACGATAGCGTCTTCCGGTATCTCCAACTTTGCGCGGGTCGCGTCCCGACGGCGCACCGCGTCTTCGAAGGGGTGCAGGTCGATACCGCTGAAAATGGACGTCCATTGTTCGGGACGGCCCACGCCCTGTTCGAGGTGTTCGCGGATACCCCTGGGGGTCAGAGCGATAAGCTTATCGGAGTGTCGGGCGGCGTGGCGCTCCATCAGCGTGAACACGGCCGTCAAGATGGTATTGAAGTAGCCGAAGAAAATATGCCCGTGCGGTGTGTGAACGATAATGGGCACGCGAGCGCGTGCTGCCGCCAGGCGTCCGAGGTATCCGGCTTTCGACGTGTGCGTGTGCACGATGTCGTAGCGCCGCGCGCGGAACAGCTCTAGCAGGTTGCGATAGGCGCGGACATCTTGGGCTGGCCGCACTTCGCGCACGAGGTTGGGCACGCGGAGGATGTCGATACCCGCGTCGCGCACTGCATCTTCAATGCTTCCCTCCGCGCCCTGGGTTGGCCCGCTAATCAAGTCGACTTCGTATCGGTCGCGGTGTGCGAGGCGAACGGTATGAAACGTGTTTTCCTGCGCGCCTCCCTTGCACAACCGCGTGATAACGTGCGCAACGCGAATGCGTCTCATGGCAGCGGCCCAACCGCTTCCAGCAGGCGGCGCGTGAACACCGTCCAGTTGAGTTCTGTTTCAACGCGCTTGCGCCCGTTCTCGCCCAGCGTGCGCGCCAGTTCGGGATGAGCAAGCAGGCGAATCAACGCATGTGCGGTCGATTCCTCGTCGCCCGGCTCCACCAATAGCCCCGTCTCGCCGTCGAGCACCGCGTCCGAGACACCTCCCGCGCGGCCCGCGACGACGGGCTTCGCATGCGCGTGCGCCTCGGAGAACACCAGGCCAAATCCTTCCACGTGGGCGTCGTCATCGCCGCCCGTCGGCAAGGCAAACACGTCGCACAAGGCGTATAACGCCGTCACGTCGCTGTCGGGGATGTATCCGGGAAAACGCACCGCGTCGCGAATACCGAGTTCGCAGGCCGCCCGCGAGCACTCCATCATCATGGGGCCGCGGCCCACCACAATGAGACACGCGTCCGGGAATTGCTCCAACACGCGCGGCATGGCTCGCACGAGTGCGAGGTGGCCCTTCCGGGGAATCAACCTGCCGACCGACAGGATGACCTTGCGGTCTTCCAGCACGTATTTCGTTCGTACGCGCTCAAGGACATCATCGGCAACGGGCTTCGCGGGCGGCGCGCCAGGCAGGATCATGGCGATTCGCTTGTCATCGACGCCAAACCCGGCGAGGGCGTCGCGAGTGAACCGGCTGATTGCGGCGACAGTGCGCGCGCGCGCGTAAACCGCGCGCAGGACACTCTGCATCAAGGGACGGTGGCGGTATTTCAGGAACTCGTACCCGTAGGCAAACAGCGCATAGGGCTTCTTTGCCACGAGGTTTGCCATATAGGCGATGATGCCGCCGTGGGTGACATTGATGCCCAGCACGAGGTCGGCTTGGCACACCAGGCGCCACGATCGGATCGCCATCGGCACTACGCGTAACGGCCCCAAACCGTAACCACGAAAGCGAACGACTTGAGCGGGTTCTGCGCGGTCGAATTCTTCCATGCCGGGAAAATGGGGCGCGACGACAGTCACCT
>JAIBAQ010000127.1 GCA_019695095.1 Candidatus Hydrogenedentota bacterium | reverse complement strand
AATACGCCGCGCGATTTCAAAGCGCGTGGAGACTGGGCGTTTTGCGAAGGCATCAATCAGTTCGTGCTTCACGTTGTCATACACCAACCGTGGGATGACAAGAAACCAGGCATCAACGCGCCGTGGGGCACGGAATTCAATCGACTAAACACGTGGATAGACTACGCAGGTCCATGGGTTGACTATTTGCGCCGGTGCAGCGTGATGTTGCAGACCGGGTCGCCGGTGGCGGATGTGGCGTATTTCATTAGCGAAGACGCGCCCAAGATGGCCGGTATACGCCAACCTGAGCTCCCTGCAGGCTACGACTTCGATTATATCAACGCCGACGTGATCGAGAATTCCCTGAGCGTGAAGGACGGGCGATTTGTACTGCCGAACGGCGTGAGCTACCGCCTGCTCGTCCTGCCCGAATCCGACACCATGCGGCCTGCCTTGCTCAAGAAGATCGCCGCGTTGGTGGAAGCGGGTGGGCAGGTCCTCGGTCCGAAGCCCGAACGTTCCCCGAGCCTTCAGGATTTCCCGCGCGCCGACGACGAAGTGAAGAGACTCGCCGACGGACTTTGGGGCAATCACCGCGTCATGACCGGGATAGACGTGTCCGAGGCCCTCGCCAAGTTGGAGACTCCCGCGGACGTCGATTGTCCCAAAGATATGCTGTGGAAGCATCGCCGCGAGGGCGATATCGACATTTACTTCGTGTCGAATCAGAAGCGTGAAGAACGTACGGAGACCATCTCATTTCGCGTAGATGATCGGAAGCCCACGTTGTGGAGGCCCGACAGTGGAAGGATCGAACCCGTGCGATCCAAGACTCGAAATGGGCGGACTTCGATGACCCTGCATTTCGACCCATCCGGGTCGGTGTTTGTGGTGTTTGCCAAGTCTTCACCGCGTACGGAACCGCGTTCGCCCAAACTTCGAGTGATGGCGGAACTGAACGGGCCGTGGACCATTGCGTTTCCCTCGGGAGAGATCACAAGCGATACGCTGCGGTCGTGGACGGAACAGGACGCCTCCTCAATAAAGTACTATTCGGGGACCGCCACCTACAGGACGAGTTTCTCCGTTTCGAAGGTGGGTACTACCGCTATTCTCGATCTCGGGATGGTGCACGAAATGGCACGCGTCCGCGTGAATGGTATTGACGCCGGAGCGTTGTGGAAGCAGCCCTATCGACTGGATATCAGCAAGGCCCTGAAGAAGGGTGAGAACACGCTTGAAGTGGACGTGGTCAACACGTGGATAAACCGTTTGATTGGCGATGCACAACCCGGAGTTGCAACTCCGGAAACGTTCACGACGACAAAGAACTGGAAGGCCGAATCCCCCCTGCAACCGGCGGGGTTGCTTGGTCCTGTTCAGGTAGTTGGAAACGGAAGAGCTGGCCAAGAGACCAAGGGCCGGCGTTAGTGTGCTTAAACGTGGACTGAGAGATGGACTGGCGAGGCGCAGATGCCTCGTTTCGAATCAGCAAAGGAGAGGGGTTTAATGAGTAAGAAGAAAATCACGCGGCGGCAGTTTGTGGCAGCGACGGCGGCTGCCGGCGTCTTTTCGATTGTGCCGCGCCGCGTATTGGCCGCTTCCGGCGAGACTGCGCCCAGCGACAAGCTCAATCTTGGATGTGTCGGCGTAGGTGGCATGCAAGGGGCCAGCGACGTGAGAAACGTTGCCAGCGAGAATATCTACGCGCTCTGCGATGTGGACGAGAATTTCCTGAAGAAGGCGGCTGAGGCGTTTCCCCAGGCGAAACTGTATCGGGACTTCCGCGAAATGCTCGACAAAGAGCACAAGAATCTCAATGGCATAACGATCACGATTCCCGATCACATGCACGCATCGGTTGCGCTGTACGCTATGGAGCGCGGTGTGAACGTGTACTGTCAAAAGCCGCTCACGCAAAGCGTCTGGGAAGCGCGTCTACTCACGAACGCGGCGAAAAAGTACAACGTCGTAACGCAAATGGGGAACCAGGGCTACTCCGCCGAGGCCACGCGAGTCTCGTGTGAGATTATTTGGAACGGCGAACTGGGCGACATCACCGAAGTGCACTCGATGTGCGGCGGCGGTTTCGCGCGCGACATTACCGAGTGGCCGCCTGCCGAGCCGGTTCCCGCGAATCTGAATTGGGACCTTTGGATGGGACGCACGGCCGAGCACACCTACAGCGCGAAGATCCATCCTTCCAATTGGCGCGGGTTTCAGGAATACGGATCGCAAATGGTTGGCGATTGGGGCATTCACATGCTTGGGCCGGCGAACTGGGCGCTGCAACTGGGCAGCCCGGTCAGCGTGGAGTGTACCGCGGTCGAAGGCGTGAATCCCGTTACCTATCCGCACTACGTGTGCCGGTTCGATTTCCCCGAACGCCCAAACAAGTTCGTTCCTTCCGGTAAGATGCCTCCGGTCTCCATCTACTGGTACGAAGGCAATATGGCCTCGAAGTTCACGCCGCCCGCCGGACTTACTGCCGAGGACTGCAAAGACTTCAACGAGATCTTTGTGGGAACCAAGGGCTTCCTGGGTACCGATGGCCGTGGCGAGGGCTTCAGTCTGACGCCGAGATCGAAGATGGAAGGGTATACGCTGCCGCCTCAGGTCCTGAAACGTTCGCCCGGACATTACGAAGACTGGCTCCAGGGGTGCAGGGGAGGAGACGCTCCATGCTCCAACTTCGGCATCGCCGGTCCATACACAGAGTGGATCTTGCTCGGCGCCATCAGTTGGCGTTTCCCGAACCAGAAGCTTGAATGGGATGGCGCGAAACTACGCTTCACGAACAACGACGAAGCGAACCGTTACGTCAAGCCCACGTTCCGCAGCGGCTGGGAGCTACAAGACATCAGCGTGTAAGCGAATCGACGAAAACAGAGGTTCTATTCAGGAGCCTGGGTCTAGCCTGCAATTTGCACCGGCGCAACTGCGCGCCGGCGCAAATTGCTCGCGTGCAGGGCGTTAAGGTTATGCCATGAGGATTTCTCGTGAACACACTCTGTTTGTGGCGATCATCATCGCTCTTCATTGCAGACCTTGTGAACGAAGTAGTAATGAAGAAGGTTCGTGAGGAATCCCGACTATCGAGCCATTGCGAGTCCCCGGTTTTCTTCTTGCCCCGGTGCTCCGCATTGCGAACGGCTACGGTCCGGTGTTGACTCATTAGGGAGAATCGCAAGCATTCATGGGTATTTAAGGGTATTCCTGAAGGACAATTGCACCTGCTATCAGATCCTGGTCTGTTCGGAAGTACGGTGTGGTTCACCGGAGTATAGGCTTAACCAATGCATGCGATGCGAAAATCTGGCAAGGAGTATCCGATTGGGACAGCCAACACTCCGCGTGCTTACTGTAATCTTTCCGCCCCGGTAACATTCCGCGCATTTGCCCTTGTCGATATACGGAATGCGCTCAGACGGCCATTCCTGCTATGATAGGACTTCGGAGCTGGCTAGGTCAGGTAATTTCCGGATTCAGGGATTCAGCCGGGCTGTCAGGCCGCGAGAGTTGCAAGCAATGGTTGTCCTGGTTAGGATAAATGTCTTTATCGACCGTTCGGTCCAACGGAGTTCTGATGACTACACGCGTTGACCATGTACCAGACGAAGTGAGCACGGCAAATGAGGCCGAGAAACGTCTTTTGGCGAGCGCGCTGGGCCTCTTTTCCGAAAAGGGCTATGCGGGTACGAGCATTCGAGAGATTATCGAGCGTGCCGGCGTCACTCGACCGGTCCTCTACTACTACTTCGAGAACAAGGAGCACTTGTACAGACGGCTCGTGGAATCATGGTTTGCCGAATTGGTCGACGATATGGACCGCGAGTTGGGGAATATTACGGGAATACGAGACCGGCTGCGGTGCATTGTCATCAACGCGTTTGAGCACGCTGAGCGTTCACCGCAAGTCGTGCGTCTCATTTTTCACACGTTCTTTGCGCCACGCATGCAGGCGCCCAAGGTGGACAAGGATGCGCTTTGGGAGTCCCGTTTCTCCCGTATCGTGAGAATCATGCAGGAGGGCGTAGACAGCGGGGTGTTCGTTGGCCGCGACCCCAGTACCCTCGCGATGGCCTTTTGCGGTATCATGGACATGCATATCATGACAAAGATCAATCGTCCGCACATGGTCTTGTCCCAAGCTTTGGGGGAGAGTCTGGTGGACATTTTTCTTGAGGGGGCCTATTCTAGGACAGCACCCGTCAATCCTTAGCTGACGGGATAACACGGTAGGCGCGTACGCAGTCGGCAGTGCAGCCGAAGATGAGCCAAAACGCGTCGACACGGTCATTACGGTATGAAGAAATCGTTTATTACTCTGGTAGCATGCGCAATTGTATTGTGCGCGGGGGCGCTCGTGGTCATCTCTGCCATTGGCTGGCGGACCATCGCCGTGGGCTTCGGCTCAATGCTTCAAGCTGCGGGCGGTGGAGTTGTCGCGGGAGTCGATAAGGAAGTGGAGCAAGCCAAAGCTGCCACAGAAAACCACGCGGTCAAAATCCCAAACGTAAACATCGAAGTCCTCAAGAACACAACGCTTGAAGATACCCTTCGGCTTACCGGCACGGTTGAGGCATGGAAGGAAGTCATGCTAAGCGCCGAAATCGGTGGCAAGATCGAAGCGAAGAATATCGAAGAAGGAGATCACGTAAAAGAGGGTCAGGTCCTGTTTCAGATCGACACGGAGAGTATCCGTGCCGCGTATGATCAGGCTGAAGCGCAGTTCCGGCTTGCCAAGCAGGATTTTGACCGGACACAACGTTTGGTGGACCGTGGCGTTGCCGCTCAGCAAAACAAGGACAGCGCCGTCGCCAATCGGGACGTAACAGAAGCCAGCCTTCGCTCGCTGCAAATCCAATTGAACAAGAGCATCGTGAAAGCTCCGTTCGACGCAATCGTCGATCGCATTTTCATGGAAAAGGACGAGTTTACCGACACAGGCAAGCCGCTTGTCCGTCTTGTGCAATTGGATAGAGTAAAGGTCAAAGTCGGCGTGCCAGAGCGTGATGTGTTGAAGTTCAAGGTTGGCGACAAGGTAAAAATCGCGTTGGACGCTATGCCAGATAGGGACTTCGATGGAGTCATATCCAAAATGACTCCCACTGCCGATCCAACAACGCACACCTTCCTGACCGAAGTCGAAGTTGGGAACGCAGAAGCTGTGATCAAGCCCGGCATGATTGCACGCGCCGAGCTCGTGCGCGGTGTTTATCCCGATACTATCGTTATCCCCATCTTCGCGAGCGCATTGCTGGATGATAAGAGAGTTGTGTTCGTTGAAGAGAACGGCAATGCGGTTGTGCGACAGATCGAGACAGGCGTTGTCAAAGGGAGTTCCGTCCAGGTTACCGCCGGTCTCAAGGCGGGCGACCACCTCATCGTTGTCGGACAGCACGACGTTCGTCCGGGTGAGCCGGTCAAGGTTCAAGAGACCCTGCCGTGAAACTCATTGATCTCTCCGTAAACCGCAGCACGTCGGTGTATGTGCTGGTAGTAATCATCGTTATTTTCGGCGGGTTTTCCTACGCCGTTATCCCTCGCGAATCAAACCCTGAAATCATTGTTCCCTATGTAGTCGTTACCACGACCTACGAGGGCGTTTCGCCCGAAGACATGGAGTCGCTCGTCACCGTTCCCATCGAGCGAAAGCTCACCGGTCTTTCGGACGTCAAAGAGATCACTTCAAACAGCGTCGAGGGGGCATCGAGTATCGTCATTGAATTCGAGCCCGATACGGCGATCGATGACGCCCTCCAGAAAGTCCGAGATAAGGTCGACTTGGCGAAGCCGGACATTCCGCAAGAAGCCGACGACCCGATGATAAACGAAATCAACCTCGGCGAATTGCCGATTGTCTTGGTTTCTCTCAAGGGCAATGTCGGACTGCCCGTACTCAACGAGGTCGCGGAAGATCTCGAAGACTTAATTGAGGCCGTTCCCGGAGTGCTCGATGCGCAGATCATCGGCGGCGTGGAGCGCGAAATCCAAATCGAGGTCGACCCCGATCGGGTTGCTCAGTACGGGATCTCCATGGCCGATCTCGTAGAGATTACGCGCCTCGAAAACGTGAACACGCCGGGCGGCACCATGGACTTGGGTGAAGCCAAGTTCCTGATGCGAACTCCGGGCGAGTTCAAGACTCCCGACGAGTTAACGGGACTGGTCGTAAAGATGGGTCCCGAGGGCGTCGTGTATTTGCGCGACATTGCCACCGTTCGAGACGGTTTCAAAGACATCGATTCCTTGTCGCGCGTGGACGGCCAGCCCTCCGTCACGTTGGCCATATCCAAGCGCACGGGGCAGAACATCATTGAAGTCGCCGACCGAGTTCGCGAGTTGCTCGACACCGAAAAGACGCGCATGCCCAGCGGCATCGAGATCGCCACGCTTTGGGACGAGTCCGATTTCGTACGCGACATGGTTCGCGAGCTTGAGAACAGCATGCTGAGCGGGTTGATTCTCGTGGTAGGCATCATCTTCATGTTTCTCGGAATCGTGAACTCGGTTTTCATCGCGCTCGCCATTCCGATATCGATGTTAATCACGTTCGCGGTGCTTTACATGTCCGGCATCACCATGAACATGGTCGTGCTCTTTAGCCTGACTCTGGCCCTGGGGATGCTGGTGGACAACGGCATCGTCATCATCGAGAACATCCACAGGCACATGCAGTTGGGATATTCGCGTGTGGAGGCCGCAAAGATGGGTGCAGCCGAAGTGGCTTGGCCCATTATAGGTTCCACCGTGACAACAGTCGTGGCTTTTGTCCCCATGTTCTTCTGGCCCGGCATTTGGGGCAAGTTCATGGTGTATCTGCCAATCACCGTGATTCTTGCATTGATGGGTTCCTTGTTTGTGGGCATGGTCGTGAATCCTGCATTGGCCGCTGACCTGATGCCTACAAAAGAAGCGGAGAAGCAGGATGGAAAGGTCAAGCGCCATCCGTTGCTGAAAGCCTATCGCAAGTTCTTGCGTTTGTCCCTGGAATACCGCGTCGTGACCATGCTGTTCTGCGTGACGGCGCTGATCGCCGTTTCGGTCGAGTTCTTTTCCACAGCCAAGCTGGAATTCACGCCGACTGTTGAACCTCCGCAGGCCAACATCGATATCGAATGCCCCGAAGGCACCAACCTCGCGACATCGGACCAGTATGTAAAGCAGGTGGAAGAGGTTCTCATGCCTTACCTTGAACGCGGTGAACTGGAACACGTCATCGCCAACGTCGGCTCGCAGGGGGCCAGCCTGACGGGACAGCGACGCTCCAATACGACTCACCTCAGCCGTGTAACCATGGACTTCCCCAAGCTGGCGGACTGCAAAGTCATGCCCAGCGAAATCGTCGAGAAGGTCCGTGGGCAACTGGAAGGCGTCACCGGCGCGACGGTTCGGATCGAGCAAATGGACATGGGACCGCCAACCGGGCCGCCCATCAATATCGAGATTAGCGGCGACAGTTTTGAGACGCTTGCATCGTTGGCAAAGGAGATTCGGAACGAGATTAAGGATGTTCCCGGCCTCGTTGACTTGCGCGATGACTACAACCGAGGCAAACCGGAAGTTCGCGTCATAGTGGACCGCCAGCAAGCCTGGAAAACGGGACTCAACACGGCGTTTATCGGAATCACGGTTCAGGCGGCCATTGAAGGACGCAAGGCCGGTGATTATCGAGAAGGCGACGAAGAATACGATGTCATTGTGCGATTCCCGGCGGCATTCAGGGAAGACATTTCGAATATCGGTTCTATGAATCTCATCAATCTTCGTGGCGAGGCTGTTCCGTTTTCCACGGTAGCAAAGATTGAGCAGGGAGCGGGACTCGGGAGTGTAAAACGGATCGACCGCAAACGCACGGTGACCGTGGCCGCGGAAGTGGAAGGCGACAAGAGTTCGCCGGAAGTGCTCAACGATGTGAGAAATAAGTTGGCGTCCTTTGAATTGCCCGCCGGATACAGCATTAGTTACACGGGCGAGAACGAGGACTCCGAAGAGACAGAAACGTTCCTGGGCCGGGCGTTCATCGCGGCGTTGTTGCTGATTGCCTTGGTCTTGGTGGCTCAATTCAACTCGATTCTTCAACCGATTATCATCATGACATCGGTTATCTTGTCTTTGGGCGGCGTGTTCCTCGGGCTGTACATACACAACATGCCGTTCGGCATCCTGATGACCGGAATCGGTTGCATTAGCTTGGCCGGTGTTGTCGTGAACAACGCCATCGTGCTGCTGGACTTTATCAATGAGCTTCGCGCGCGAGGTGTCCCTCTCTACGATGCGGTCGTCGAAGCGGGCACAACTCGTTTTCGCCCCGTAATGCTCACCGCAGTGACGACGGTGTTGGGCCTCATCCCGATGGCAACGGGCGTAAGTTTCGACTTCTTCACGTTCAAGTGGACACAGGGTGGCGAGTCCAGTCAGTGGTGGGGTTCGATGGCCATTGCCGTAATCTATGGACTGAGCTTTGCCACTCTCCTGACCCTTGTCGTAGTGCCCACGCTCTATACCATGGTTATCGATTTCGGCGAGTTCTTCGCGCGTATGTTTACGCGCCGGACCGTCCCACGCGACGAAGCGATGGTCAAGTAGCATGCCCTAGAGGTTCGGCGGCGGTGATTCAGCAAGGATTTCAGGAAACCAATCGGATCACCCTATGAACCGAGACGAAAAGCGCCGCCTTTCTATTCGTAAGCTGACACTGCTCCTTGTCAGTCTTGCGTTCGTCGTGACAGGCGTGGTCCTCTCGTTCTGGGCGTGGCAGCGTCAGTTTGCCGGAACTCTCCAAGTCTCTTCGGGCAAGGAAGAACGATACGCATGGCGGACAAGCAATTACCCTGGATCCAAACGACTCGTCGGTAATCTTGGACTGTCCATGTCCAAAGATGACGTCTTGTCACTTTGCCAGAGTGTAAATTCAACGCAAGTCTTCTCAAACGAACTCTACGACATCGCCGAATTGCCGTTTAGTGTGAAGCTGGATAGGGCAAAGGAAATCGAGTCCAAAAAGGTGGCAGGAAGACTCGGAGTTATGGTCAGGAACAAAGATGTGAAGGCTTACGGAGGTCATCAGTTTGCAGGTGGTAGGGCCATGGAGGCAGTGCCGGGAACGAAGTTTGAGGTGGGCCCGGAAGACGGTGAGATCCTTGAGGTGAGGCCGTGGTCGGGGATTGTGTCTGCACCCGGCGGCGAACCGATGGCCGAAGTATTTTACTTGGATGCGTCAGAACACGGACAGCGAGTGGTCTTGACCGGCGATTCGTGCCATATCTTCGACTCCGAGACGGCTGTCTACTTCGCGTGGCGCTCAACACGGGAAGAGGCCCTGGCCGCTGTGCAGGCGGGCGCTGCGCAGTTGCCGCAAGCGCGGTGGGGCATCGACGATGGGAAGGAGGTGACCTGGATAGAGTCACTGCTCCCGGGGTCGGGCGTGGAGCTGGAGAATGGGGTCTACGCCATGCTCGTGTCGGTGCCCAAGGTGCAACCGGGGGAAGCGCCATCGATTGTCGTCGAGACGGTCCGCGAGGGGAAGAAGCAGCGGCGTCAACTTCGCGCGGGCGAATCAGACGACCTAATCCGCTTTGAGGATCCGTTGGGGCGTCCCCGAGTGTTTGCGCTCTTCGGATGGGGACAAAACCGCGCCGAGGCCCTTTATCTTGAGAATGGCGTACCTGTGGGCACATACAGCCTCGGAGCGCAGAATTGGTGTCCCAAACCTGGGGGGCCTTCTATCCGTATTGGAGAGGCATTGGAAGGTGGTGCATACGCTTCGCCCGGGTCCACCTCCTCCTACGAGGTTGGCATTCGAGTTGGGGACCGCGAGTTCTACGTGCGCGAAGGTGAAACGTACAACAGTGGAGATGGCGTGTTCGAATTCGACGCGGAGGTTACGCCGGCTGTCTACGATTACGACTTGACGGTGACTCGCGACGGCACGCGCCAGACGAAGAGTGTTCGTTCAGGCGGGACTCTGACGGAGGCCGGCTGGGAATTGACTGTTTCGCGATCGGAGTCATCAACGGCCGATGCTGTGTCGGTCGAAGTGGTGAACGTGGCCATGAGAAACCTGCTCTTTCTCGGGGCAGGTTTGGCCGTTCTCGGCTGTGTTTGTCTTATTGCGGTCGCCGCTCGCGCCGGCGCGCGGCGTTGATGCGTGCGACTTTAGACCGCGAGCCAGTTCCATCCGGGGTTTCCGATTCTCTATACTGAGTCCGGTGTTCTTGAGTCGAGCCGCAGCATTGCGAACTGGAAAGCACACGTATGACTGAGAATCCGCGGGATTCCGTAGAAGAATCTGAATCGAATACCGAGCAGCCTTCGCTGCCTGCTGACGCGCCATCCAATGACGCGCCGCCTCCCCCGGACGATTCTCGTGCCCCTTCGGCGGATGAGGAGTTGACCGGCGAACCCGAACTCGACAAACGTCTTTCAGAACCCGTCTTGAAGGGCAACGTGGGTATCGAGACCGCGCAGGTCTGGATGAGCGCATTCCTGATTGTCATCGTGGGCGTTATCGCCTACTCGAACGTGCTGAACTCGCCTTTCAACGTGGAAGACCAGCGAGTGCTTGTTAATAACGAAGCGCTCCATTCATGGACGAACTTCCCCG
This sequence comes from Candidatus Hydrogenedentota bacterium, assembly GCA_019695095.1. Taxonomy (NCBI): domain Bacteria; kingdom Pseudomonadati; phylum Candidatus Hydrogenedentota; species Candidatus Hydrogenedentota bacterium. Next base: position 7,488 of record JAIBAQ010000127.1, on the reverse strand, counting down.
ATGCCGTGCATGCTCAACCCGATTCGCCGCTCGCGGTCCTTTCATACGCGAAGATTTGGTATCTCGCGCCTGCCAGTCCCGCCGCGCAGCGCGTAGTCAATATCGCGATTCACCTGCTGAACGGCGTCCTGCTTTATCTTCTGTGCAGGCGGCTGCTCAAACGCAGGGTGCCGGAGCCGGTCGCGATGCTGGCCGGGCTGTTTCTCGTTCTGCATCCCGCGGCATCGGAAAGCATCAACATCGTGGCCGGTAGGGCCGGTTTGCTCGTAACATTCTTCTCCTTGGCGAGCATGCTTCTGTTCCTGCGGGCGGCCGATCACCCCAAGCACAGCGCTCTCGCGCTCCTCGGACTGTCTGCGATAGCTTTGGCGTTGGCGTGGGCCGCCGGCTATGCCGCGGCGCTTGTGCCTTTCCTCGTGTTGCTGACAGACCTGAGCCTGCACGGCCGAACAGTCTTTCGCCGGTTGCCGGCACACGGGTTCATTTGGGGCGTGCTTGCCGTTCTCGTGATTGTCTCGCATTGGGGCCATCTCCCCGCTTCGGCGCTCCCCGACGACACCATTCCCACGTCCAATGCGGCCAAAGCTTCCGTGGTTACGAATGGTCTTCTGCTTGCATTCAATCCGACGCTGCTCTCCGCCGATCACGACATTCCGCCCGTAATCGATACATCCAGTTACGGCGAACGGCGATCGAGAATCACCCTTGCCGTTTCGTTTCTGGGTGTTCTGACACTAATGGGATTGGTCCTCTTGGCCCGGCGCATTCCCTCGGGCATTTCGATGTTGTGGGCCGTTGCGGGACTTGCCCTTCTTGCGTGGCAGGTGTCCCTGGAGAATCCGTTCACGGAGCGCAGCGTCTACTTCGCGCTTTGTGGCGCTCTCGCGATAGTCCCGTGGCTGGTTAGCCTTGTGTTGTCAATTCCGCCCGCGCGGGCAATGGCGGGGATCGCGGCAGCCATTTTGCTCGTCGTCTGCGGAACGGGTGTCTACATGCGCAATCGCGTCTGGCACAGCGTCATCGCCGTGTGGGAAGACGCGGAGACGAAAGTCCCCGATTCTCCCTGGCCGTATCGCCGGATTGGAGCACTCAATTTCGACGATGCGGTAGCGGCCTTGCGCAATGCCGCCGAATTGTCACGCAACAAAGAAGCTCCCGCGGCCGCAGCACAGCGAGAAGATGCCCAGCGCTATTTGAACGCCGCGGAAGCCACGCTGCGGCAAGCCCTGGAAATTGAACCCAACCACGCCGAAACCCTGAATCGTCTCGGCGCGACGCTTCAAATGCTGGGCAAGCTCGACGACGCCTATGAACCGATGCTTGCGGCCCTGCGCTTGGATCCGATGAACTTGCAGTACACGCTTAATCTCGCTTCCTTGTTGGAAACGCGATCGGCGGTGGAAAACGACATGAACGACCGCTTGCATGCGATCGACTACTTCCGGCGCGCGGAGAAGCTGGGAGCACTCCCCCCGGAAATGCGCGTTGCCTATGCGGCAAATCTCGCCAGCATTGGCAACTTGGAGATGGCAGAGCGTGAGCTCGCGGCAGTGGTGGGTAGTGACACAAAGTCGCCTGCCGCGGGGCAATTGCGGCAAGTGCAGACTTCCTTGAAGATGCTTCGCGACATTGAAGCCAAGGCACGGGATATGGTCTCCAAGGAGCCGACCGCGAAGGACACTGTTCGGACACAGATTCAGGTGTTCATGATTCGCGGTCAGATCCTTCAGGCTACCTATCTTCTCGACCAGTTTATTCAACGCTATCCCGACGATCTGGATGGCTGGCTGCTGATGGGGGTGGCGAGGGCCATTGTGAACGACCAGGAACGGTTCACGAAAGAGTGGGGAACGCCGCCGGCTGTTCCTGAGGGCAACGCGCCCGCTTGGATGCAGTTGGCGCAGCGGTGTGCGGCCAACTCGCATTGGAATGCGGCGAGACACTACCTCGAATTCGCGGCCTCCAACGGGACGGAGATTAGCCTGCCGGTAGTTCAATTGGCAGCTATCGCCGCGAGCCTCAAACAACCGCAACTGGAAGTCCGCCTTCTGGAGGAAGCGTGCGCTGCCTATCCCCAAAGCCCCGTGCCCTGGTTGCGTCTCTGCGACCTCGCGGTGGCGAACAAGAACATCGAAACGGCCCGAAAGTACCTGACGGAAGCGGCGCGCCGCAATGCGGATCCCGCCGAAATCGACAAACGCCGTCAACAGGTTGGTGCGCCCGCCACGGAACAGGAAAAGCCCAAGTTCGATACGATCGTGCGATGAAATCTCGTACGTTCCCGTGAGGTGAACCGTGAGCAACGCGGAATTGGGAGATGTCTTAAGCAAACTGGGATTGGCCGTTGCCCTTGCTGGAGTGCTCGGACTTGAGCGAGAAAGCAAAGGGCGCGCCGCCGGACTTCGGACACACATTCTCGTTTGTGTCGCATCGACCGTGGCCATGATCGTCTCCGACTATATAGCCGCCGAATGGTCGCGTCAGGGCGCCCCGGTGTGGCTGGACCGAGGACGCATTGCGGCAGGAATCGTGACGGGCATCGGATTCGTTGGCGCGGGCGCGATCATTAATGTGGGTAACGTTCACAAAGGATTGACCACCGCAGCCATGCTCTGGTTTGTGGCCGTGCTGGGTATCGCCATCGGCGCGGGATTCTACGCCTTGGCCACGCTCGCAACTGCCATTGCGCTCATGACGGTGACCGTGCTGTCTCGGGTATCCGAATCGTTGCCGACGCAAACGGAATTCTCCCTCGAAATCCGAATGCCGGGAGGGCTCAACCTTGTTAATCAGGTGGAACAGCACGTCAAAAGCCTGGGGTACCGTGTAACCGCGTCGCGGCTGCGAGTCGTCGGAAAGGGCGAGCGCATGGACGTGACCCTCGACCTCATATCCAAGACCAGCCCGAATCTCGAAGGCCTCATCGCCAGCCTCGAAGAGCGCCTGCCCGAGGTGCAGCGCATAACCATAGAGCGTTGAGGAAACGTTTTGGACGACACGCCCAAGCCCCGGCTCGCAATTTCTGAAGGCCTTCGCCGTATTCTGGACTATCGGAAGTTCACCGGCCCAACACGCATGCTCGTGTTGGAGACGCAGTACTTTTTCGATAGAAGCTGGATTGCCGCTGCCAAGAGCCTCGGTTGGCAGACGGCGACGGTCCCTTCGGTCATGACCGGCGGTCTGACCCGCGAACAAATCGCAACACTGTTCACGGCCGTGGGGGAGTTCAAGCCACACTTCATTCTGACTTCGAACTACGCCGGCATGGACGACATGGGCATGTTTGCGCGCTTCTTTGAAGATGCGCGCATCCCGTATGTGAGCTGGTTCACGGACACGCCGCGCATGATCCTGTTCAGGACGGTGATTCACGCCTCGCCCTTCATGGTGGCCGCGACCTGGGAGAAGGCGTACATCCCACATTTCAAGAGCCTCGGATTCGAGCATGTTCTGTTTCTTCCGCACGCAACCGATCCGGAACTGTTTCGCGGAGAACCGCGCTCCAATCATGTCCGTAGCGTGGCCTTTGTCGGGACTTCCATGATTGACCAGGCTGAGGAAGCTTGGGAAAAACTGAAGCTGGCTCCAGAAATGCGTGATGAAGTAAAACGGGCATTCGACCAAGGCCGCGTGACGCGCGAGTCATTCGCGGAAGGAGTCACCGCGATTCTGGATCCTGCGATTCTGGAACGCGCCGACGAAAGCGCCCGGCGAAACGCCGAGTTGTGTCTCGTGTATGAGGCCACGAGGCGTATGCGCTGCGATCTCGTACGCACGCTCACGCCCCTTGGCATTGAGGCACATGGCGATACGCACTGGAAAAGCATCACGAAGAAAGCGTATGGCGCCGTCGGCTACTTTACGGACCTGGCGCGTTTCTACCGCGATACCGCCGTCAATCTGAACACGACGAGCCTGCAGATGCGAACGTCGGTCAATCAACGGGTATTCGATTGCCCGGCGGCAGGCGGATTCCTGTTGACTGACAATCAAGGAGACCTCTCCGAGTTCTTCGAACCCAATACGGAGTCGGCGACCTTCGACAACTTGGATGAGTTGAAGGACAAGACTCAATACTATTTGAAGCACCCCGATGAACGGACGCGAATTGTGCGCGCCGCACAGTCCCGCATTGCCGCGCATCACACGCACGCGCATCGTCTGCAGATGCTCGAAGCCTATCTCAAAGAGCGATACGCGTGATTTTAAATCGAATCAATCGTAGCGTACATGTCGCTCCCATCGGGTATCCTGCTAAAGACGACACTGGTGGCTGATATTCGTTTGACATGCTGAGCGCAGCGAAGCATCTGGCACTGGACGGATTAATCTCTAAACCAGATGCTTTGTCCGCCAGAGGCGGACTCCTAAGAAACGGACCCAACAAGTTGCATTCGCCCTTACAGGGCTCACGTTGGGTGGGGGCAGGTACCTGGGGTTTCGATTCGCGTCGGTGACGCTAATCTCACCCCAGGCTAGAGTCTGCCGTGCCTGCGGCACTCAAGAGAAAAGGCTGTCCGCTTGGCTTTTGTTTCTACCACCAAAACCCGCGCTCGCGCGGTCCACCGCTCAGCATGACAATGCTTATCGGCGTTTCCTGTATATAAGCGCTATTTCGTTGCACTCGGGAGTGAGTGCGAGAATGCCCGAGGGCACTTCGCTGCACGGCTCCTGTCTGCGAAACGAGGGACTTGCGGGATGAGGAAACACTCAAATCGCTGACGCTGGACGGAGTCAGTCCTTACGCGAAGTGTTTCCGTACCAAGTCCACAATCCGGAGCATGCGGTGTACGAACGTGTGTTCACTGAGAATCCGCGCCCGTGCTGCTTCGATGATGGGTCTGCGCGCGTCCTCGCGCGAACGGAAATACCGGAACAGGTCAACACATTCTTCCACAGACCGGTACTGCGCAACTTCGTGCTTCACGTCGAATAAGCGTTCCAAGTCGGGTTGAGCGTCGGTAAGGAGAAAACCTCCGGCTGCCGGGCAATCAAAGACACGCTGATTGACTGTGTTGGGCATTTGAATGCTCGTGGCGTTGAAGTTCAGCGCGCATTGGCCGTAGAACGTGGGCAATTGGTCCAGATACGTGAGCGGGTCCCCTGACTGCGGGAAGTTCCGCGCCCAGCCTTCATCACCGCGCAGCTCCAGACCTTCCGGAACGAGCGCTTCCGCATACGTTCGGCGGAGCCGGCGCGTACCCTCAATAAAGAAGAGCATTTCCAGCAAACGGTCGGTCTCCGCATCAAGCGTCGCGGCGATGTCGGACCCAACAATCCTGTCGACCCCCGCGATAAAGTTCTCGCGTGTCACGAGACCCGCGTCAAACACATCGCGAGCCACCTGTTTCAGGTGCGGATAAGCGTCGAGTCCTGCCCAAGCGCGTTCCGAGAATGCCTCCATCGAATTGCCCACAAACGTGGGAGGGAAGCAGGATTCGCCCGGAGGCGCGTTGAAGACGGCGGGGTCCGTCGCGAGGGGAAACCACTCCACGAACGGAAAGCCGACTTCGCGCAGGTGGGGGGCATAAGCGTCGTCCCACGTCAAAGCGATAGTCCGGTTGCTTGCATACGCGGGATTCCGCATGAGGATAGTCCTGGGATCGTCGACAAACCAGGTGACATGTGGCGTCTGCAGGTCGTCGAACAGGGCCGCAAACATGCCGTTGGTGTCCATTCCGCTCAAGTTGATCGAGAGGATGAAATCGGGCCTGAACGTGATGATGGTCTCCAGCAGCTTCGCAACCGCATCGCGTGACAGCGTTCCCTCCATGACCACGGGCACGGCCTCGACTTGCCAGCCAAGTATGTTTGCGGCGTTGAGGCAACCGCCGTCCAGCCAATAGTGACTGCGAAGGACCAATACGCGGGGCGTTTCGCCAGTCAAGCGTCGAAACGACATCAACTCTCGAAGCCGGTCGGAAATCTGGAGACGTGGAACACTCATGCGGCGCATCGTATCACCGCCCGAATCGCGCCGCAATTGTCCGATATCGATGCCGAGGGTCATGATTGGCTAGGTTTAGGAGCGGTCTGCTTCATTGACTCATTAGCCATTGCATGCTATGGTCACTGGGGTGTGCGGAACGTGTTTTCAGGGGTTTGGCTACGGATACATCATCGCGTGAATAATCTTAAGGTCTGTCTATTTGTGTGTGCCGCCGGTGTCGTGTCGGGGTGGCCCTGTGCCGTTGCGCAGACGCCGTTGCGCGACTACACCTGTTTTCAAGTCTATGCGCCGTATTCCCCCGAAATCGATGCAGCCTCTGACGTGGCAATTGTCTACGGCGTTGGAGATACGTTCGCCGAACGGGCGTCGGTGTGGCGCTCTAAAGGATACAACGTCTCGATGATGACGGGTATCGCGTGGGGCGAGTACGGTTCGTATTACGGAAGCGGAGACGCCTTCAAGAAGGACGAAGTGCAAACGGTCAAGTCCGGCAAGTTGCTCATGCACGGCAATAGCACGGATGTTGGCTATAACGTGCCGTCCGATTCGTACATTGAATACATCAAGCGATACGTGGAGCCTGCGGTCGATGCGGGCGCTTCCGCAGTATACCTGGAAGAACCTGAGTTCTGGGCAGATGCCGGGTGGAGCGAATCGTTTAAGCGGGAGTGGCAACTGTTTTACGGCGAGCCGTGGCAGGAACCCGATTCCAGTCCCGATGCCCAATACCGGGCGAGCAAGCTCAAGTATGAACTCTACTTCAAGGCGTTGCGGGAAGTGTTTGCGCACGTGGAGAAGCGCGCCGCGGAACAGGGCCGCACCATAGAGTGTCACGTGCCGACTCACAGTCTTATCAACTACGCGCAATGGCGCATTGTGAGTCCCGAGTCTCATCTTATCGACATTCCTCAACTTGATGGATATATCGCTCAGGTCTGGACCGGTACCGCGCGTACACCGAACGTATATCGTGGCGTGGCCAAAGAGCGTACGTTTGAAACAGCGTTCTTCGAGTACGGTCAGATGCAGGCCATGGTCCGGCCTACGGGTAAGAAGGTCTGGTTCCTGGCCGACCCGGTTGAGGACAATCCCAACCGCAGTTGGAACGACTACCGGCTCAACTACGAATGCACGGTCATCGCCTCGTTGATGTGGCCGGAGACCTCCCGGTACGAAGTCATGCCCTGGCCGGATCGGATCTTTAAGGGGTCGTATCCCAAGGTTGACCTCGATTCGAAGACGTCCGACCGCGAGGGGATTCCCGCCGACTATGCTACGCAATTGCTGATCGTATTCAATGCGCTAAATGACATGAATCAGCCGGACGTTGCTTACGATATGGGGACGCGCGGCATTGGGATTGTCGTATCAGACACGATGATGTTTCAGCGTGCTGCCCCGCATGCCAGCGACTCGGGTCTGGGAGGGTTCTACGGTCTGGCCATTCCCTTGTTGAAGGTTGGAGTGCCCGCCGAAGTTGTGCAACTTGAGAACACCATCTATCCAGCATGCCTGGAACCGTACCGTATTCTGTTGCT